>NZ_FQWR01000030.1:0-32053 GCF_900129735.1 Fibrobacter sp. UWCM
TTGTAGTTGACTTTTGCCATTGTTTTACCTTTTTGGGGTTGCGCAATGAATATAGTAGCTTATGCTACCCTCTTATTAAACTCCTGCATGGTCCAAAATTTCTTTATCATTTTACAACATCCTATAAATATTTGTTTATATACGAAACCCATTGGCCTGAAATCTTTTCCACAGTCAATTCATTATATATTCGAGAAGCCTTTTGACTTATTTTTTTCGCTAAAGCTTCATTTTCAATGATTGTTTCTATCGCATTTTTCATCTCTTCTTCGCTTCCAATAGAAACCAGTATTCCATTTTCCCCATTGCTTATCAAGTCTGTTGCTCCAGACACTTTTGTCGATATACAAGGAAGTCCCAAACACATCGCCTCAATTAAAGCATTCGGCATACCCTCAAAATCTGAGGACATCACAAACAGTCTTGCATCTTTTATCAAATTAAATATATTCGATTTATTTCCCGGCAAAAACACACATTGATTTAAATGTAGAGTGGTAATCAAATTTTCCAATTCATTACGGCAAGGTCCTTCTCCATAAATAATCAGCTTATATTCTGGATGACGCCTATATACATTCGCAAAAGCTTTTATAAGCATTTTATGATTTTTTTGAGGAAACAGGCGACCGACAGAGACAATCATATTCTGTTTTTCAACTGTTTCAGCTATTCCAACATGGTCTGAAGACATGAAAATAGGATTATAAATAACGCTTGTCTTCTTCCGCTTAATCCCTTTAAAGTAGCGCTTATTTTGCTCTGTTTGTTCAAGAATTCCAGATGCAAATGTATACAAAAAATTCCTTATCAAAATAATCGGAAGACCTCCATTCAAGTATCTCGGATCATTTCTTTCCGCAATTATGACAGGCATTTTAAGACCTGCATGTGCTATAAGGACTCCTATGCTAGAATAAGCCAAAAAAGAAAGAACAATAGATGGTTTCTGTTCTTTCAAAAATGAGCGAAACCAAAAAATCTTTTTTAGATAATTCGAGCTTGAAATTTCTTTTTCAATAACAACAATCCTTATTTTTTCACTAATCTGATAAAAAACAGGAGCGTCCTTCCACGTTACAATAGTCACAGAGTCAAATTGTTCTAAAAATTTTGACGAAAGAATTGAGATGACTCGTTCCGCGCCACCACACGCAAGTGACACACAAGAAATAACCATAGTTTTCATTCTATAGAGCCCCCAACAACAAACGGACCATATTGTTCAAATCTTCATCTTGTTTTTTTTCAATTAAAGCATACCTATCCACACTCCTACGCTGATACTCTTGATAAACACTATTGTTTTCAAAATATAAAATTCTCATGGCGATTTCATCAACAGAATATGGATTGGCGTAAACCACAGCATCCGCACAGATTTCTGATATGGAAGCAAATGGCGAAGAAATCACGGGTGTGCCATATTTCATCGCCTCCAACGGAGGATATCCAAAGCCCTCGTTTAAACTAGGATAAATAAGTAAATATGCATTTTTCAATAAAGTTTCTAATTCATCTTTTTCAACATAATCTTTCACAAGAAAGCGATCCTTGTGAACTATTTTTTTTAACATATTCATTCTCGGCGATGCACCAACCACAACAACCTTTGCATTCATGTTCGGCCTAGACGAGAAAACCCTGTCAAGAGCTTCGATTGCTCTCAAACTATTTTTCAACCATCTATCTGCAGAAATGATCAAATAAAACTTTGGTGGCAAATCCATTTTTATTTCGCGAGACGGTAGCTTTGCCGTAGAGGGACTATAAAACACATGAATTTTTTCTTCTTTCAAAAAAGGATAATACAATTCCAGCGATGATTTACTATGATTAGATACGGTTATTATATCGATATCTGGTCTTTTGAAAAAATCAACATATTCATTGTAGTAATTTTTTAAAAGTCGCTTGTACAAAAAGGTTCTTTTGACAATGCATTTTAATTTGGTCCTAAAATTTGCGGCGTAACGAATTTCGTATGCGTCTCGATTCATTTCGAGTTTGCGCAGGCCGTGGACTGTAACAAACAAAGCAAAAGTAGAACAAGGAATAGCTAGATATTCCTTAGAATAAAGAGGTGAATAAAAAACGGAAGCAAATTTACTTAATGCATCTATGAGCGGCACATCATTACAATCAATCGATTCTACATTTAAGTCATCAATCATCTCTTTTATCGATGGTTCTATATACCGCTTTTTATCCCAATAAACAACAACGCTCTCCGGCGACTCTTTACATAAACGCTGAAGAACAACGTAACCATAGATTCCACCACCATGGAATTTTATGTGCTGTATAGGCTGGCACATTCTCAAATCAAATAAAATTTTTTTAGATTTCATATTGACTTCCAAATGTTTTATAAGGTATTGTTCTTTGATTATTCGAACCGTCATATTCTTTTAATGGCTTCATAACAAAAAAAGAAAAGTAAACAAAGAACATGACAAAAATCGCATATTTGCCAAATTTTAAAAGATACGGATTTGCAAAACTTTTGTAAACTTCAGGGAAAAGAACGACTATCACTATATAAAAAAACATTGCTACACGAGTAAGCAAGGTAAGTGAAGTAGCAAAGCACAATACACAGCAAGCGACAACCATGCAATGCATCCACATTTTTGTAACGTTGTTAAAGTTTTTCCTAACAAAGAAAAAGAAGAATGTAATTGCCACCATCAAAGCAAGCAACGTATACCCACCTGACGATTGGCTAAGATTACGATATGCGCCTTCATCATACGCCAAAGCCATCCCATAAAGGTTAGACCATATTGATGCGACCTGAGAAATAGCAAAGCATAGACCTATACTTACTAGAATATATTTCAAAGTTATTTCTTTCTTGTACAATGGGTATATCACCCCAAACAGCAAAAAGGTATAATGAATTTCTACCCCCAATAAAAATAGAATCAAAAATTTCCATAATTTTCGTTCTATCACATAATCAAATAATAATACACCAATCCCTAATGCAATACTTGAACGAACACTATTAAACGTATTCGTATAAAAGCCAAATGTTATATAAATAAAGATGCTCATTAAAGGATTAGCTGAATATTTCTTTATAAAGAAATAAATAGGAATCAAGCTCCAACAGCTCGTAACTATCAAAAATGATTGCGGACTTGGATTTATCATATAAACAATTTTACACATCGTCGCAAAAGTGTAACCATACTTACTCCGATGAGCAAACAATTGTGACCATTGCATTTCGCCGAAAATCTTATAATGAGGCAAATAATGGCCCAAATCACCACCAACTGAATCTGCGCGTATGGCAGAAATAAAAATCAGCAATAAAAACGTGGTCAGCAAAAAAATGCTCTTTGCATTTTTGACTTTGTTTCTGGTCAAAAACAAATAGAGCGCAACGATAAAAAAAACTATATAGTAGTAAAAGAACATACTATGCTAATTTTCATCCCTCATATTCATCAACAGCTTTTCTCAAAGCATCAATAAAACCTCTACCATACGTCATATCAGGTTCCATCATATTACCCTCACCCCATTCATTCCATGACTTTAAAAAAAGAATTTTTTTATCTTCCGGTTTATTCTTTATCAAATACAACGCTTGTTTTACATGCTTATAAAACGATTCTGGAGTTGCGTTTATAAAAATAGTCCCATTACGCCCACTTCTTGGACTATGATCCCATTGAGGAAGCAAAACAGGAAAAACATCATCCTCCTTTTCCAATGGGGTCAATAGCCTTTGATAAACTTTTCCATAATCTTCCATTCGTGGCGGAAGATTGCGTATCAACCGATTTACACGACGAAAAACTTTCTTCATAAACAAATACCCAGGAAAAATATTTTCTGATGCAGGAATCTCTGTTAAGCGCTGATACGAAACTGCATCAAACCCCTTACTAATCCATGGAGAGCGATCTTCAAGGCCCTTCAACTCGCCAACAAGAAGAATTCCGGGAAAACCGCTTTGTATAGAAGCCTTTTTAAAATAGTCAATATACAACTGAGGCACTTCTTTAGGTCTAAAAATGTACAGCAAAGGTTTTCCGTCGACCTTTATATAACGAGGATCCCTAAATGCCTTAAGCAGGTATTTGAAATGCAACTCAGCGTCTTCAATTCCCGGATATGTTTGTTCGGCCAACATTCTTTCTGATGTTGTTCCATCAGAGTTCCAATTTTTTGCAAACCAGCTATGGTTTGCCCATCCTAAACAAAATGGGAAGTTCGGTTTTCCCGTGTTTAGAACTTCATCAAAAACCTCCGGAATCAAGCGTCGGCCGTTTCCCAACCAATAATGCCAATAACAGAACCCTGTCACCCCAGCATCACGCGCCATTTGAGCCTGTTGTTCGCGAATAGCAGGAAGCCGTAAATCATAATACCCTAATTCAGTTGGAATTCGAGGCTGATTATGCCCCCTGAACAATGGTTTTGCCTTACCAACATTAGTCCACTCTGTAAAGCCTTTGCCCCACCACTCATCATTTTCCTTGAATGGATGAAATTGTGGTAAATAGAACGCAATGATTTCCATATTTTCCCCTAATTAAAAAAAGTGGCTTTAACCAAATCAAGTTTTCGTTTATATCTCGGTATATTATCCTGCAAGATCCGCTTAATTTCGCTTTCGTTTGATTGAAGATAATCAAAAGCGCCCAATAAACTAGAAGAATTATTTTCCGATAATAAATCGATAACAAGATTGGGCGGTAGATTTAAATCTTTTGCAATGCCATGCGATTTTATTGAATATCCCAAAGCAATCGTCGGAACACATTCTGAATAGGCTGATATTACAGCATGTGTCCGAGCCCCAATAAAGAACCGGCATTTTGAAATAACATATCTAATTTGGCAATAGTTTAATTTTTTTGAATCAAGAATTGAAATCCGACCAGTACTTGCATATTTTCTTTCGATCAAGGAGGACAAGACGTAATCATTCTGATCATCCCATAATACATGCGGGACCAAAAGAACATGCAAGTTTGTTTTTTTCAAAACATGATCAAAAAAACATAAAAGTTGCTTAGCCGAGTGAGTTTCAATCGTGTTTCCGCCAGCAACAAATTTACTCACATTAACTCCAATGACATTTTTATCGAGGAAGCAACTCGGCAATTCACATGGTTCTGGGTTCAAGGAAAAAGCAGGATCTGGATACAAAAAAACATTTTTTAATCCTAAACTTTGAAAAAAATTATACGTCAACGATTCTCGAGCATAAATTTTTGAGAATTTTTTTAATGTATCCAATTTCGCTTGAGTTAAATTTTTTGGCCCCATAGAACACCCCCATAAAATCGTTTTAATTCGTTTTTTATGAAGATAATCATTGGTGAAAATCACTTCGTTATCATCATAACAAAGCATATCCCCCCCCGTAGAGAGAAACACATCTTCTTTATTCATTTGTTTTAAGAAAGGTAGATAACAAAGGTTATAAAAAAAACTTTTTTGTTTCTCACGATTTTTTACAAATATTGAATAAATCTTTCTGCGAACTTTCTGAAAAAAAGACAAAGAAACATTTCGTAAGGTATAACATTTATTTATCCCAAGAATTGCATCGCCCTTACAATCCCTACTATACGCAATCATTGCTTTTGAAGGGAAGTGCAGTAGTTCCGCAGTACCCTTAGCAATTCCTTCACAACCTCGATTGCCACCATCAAAGTGTAATAACAAATGAACCTTCACTCAGCAACTCCTTTGCACTTAAAAAAAGAGAATCAAATATTTACTTTTTTAAACTAGAAAGCACCTTTATCAACCATGAATTACTATGAAAGTTTTTCTGATAACACAAATAATTTCTTAATTTATTCTTCAGACCCTTCTTGTCATAATCAACAAATTTAAGTCCACTTATTTTTCTATGGTATTTTAAAGATGAAAAATCTTTTATAATCAAATCTTGCAATGCATCATAGTGATAATCGAAGCCTTTATAATAATTATTTCTCTGATAAAAATCCAACGTTTTTTTTAAGCCATCTTTCAAATCATACATTGTCTTAAAATCTGGGACGATTCTTTTCAGTTTTTCATTAGAACAAACCAAGTCGCATGCTCGCCCGCCCACTAAACTCTCTTTCTGATCTCCTTCTAGATATAGGGCATAAAAATCTACAGGAACATCAACTGTTTTTAATTCCAATCCTAAAATATCAGACATCGTCGTCAAGACATCCATCCAAGAATAAACATTATCTCCAACAACATTAAAGTCTTCATTCAATGCACTTTTTTTACCCAAAAGCCCAACAACCCCCACTGCAAAATCTTCTACACGGGTTAAATTCAATCTATTTTGTCCATTATTCCAGGTTACAATAGGTTTGCCAGCTCGTATTCTTTCAACAAAAGTCCAATGAAATCCAATCACAGGAAACATTCCATACGGAATTCTTGTGTCGCCATAATTGACTCCCGGTCGAATTATGGTATAATTAACATCATGTGCAGAGCAATACTCTTTTAAAAATTCCTCTGCCTCATATTTATTAATGCTATATTTCCATAATTTTTGAGGTTTCTCTGACTGTTCATTTTTTTCCTGACTAATCGATGTATTATACACTTGCGCAGAGGAGATGAATACATACTGACTTGTTAGTTTGCCTAAAACCTCTAAAGACAATTTCAATTGTTCTTTTGTCCAAATCAAAAAATCTATAACAGCATCAAATTTACGCCCTTGCAGA
This sequence comes from Fibrobacter sp. UWCM, assembly GCF_900129735.1. Classification (NCBI taxonomy): domain Bacteria; kingdom Pseudomonadati; phylum Fibrobacterota; class Fibrobacteria; order Fibrobacterales; family Fibrobacteraceae; genus Fibrobacter; species Fibrobacter sp. UWCM. Next base: position 6,714 of record NZ_FQWR01000030.1, read on the forward strand.
ATTTCCGGCAAACGAGCCATATCTTTTCGAATATCACAGGCAATCAATTCTGCGTCAGGATTAACAAAAATTTTATTTTTCCCTCTATTTACCATTGTGACATCAAAGCCCCGGCCTATAGCCTCGTTAACAACAGCCGTGCTTAGGATACCCGTTCCCCCAATAATCAATAGTTTCATTTTCACTTACTCCATTCTACATTTGAAAAAACAACTTCTGCAGGATTTCCTTGCACAAATGCTCCCGGCGGAACATCTGCAATTACATTAGCATTATCGCCTATAACTGATCCGCTTCCGATTTTCACCCCAGGATTTATCGTTGATCCTGTACAAAGCCAAACGTGATCTTCTATTATTATTGGCGAAGAAAAAGGATATTTTTCATATGACACCCAATGGCCATTATAATCCTTCAAACGAACATGCCGACCCGCCATAACATTTCCTATAATCGAAATTTGTTTACCACAGGATACTTCTAAACAAACATTAGAATGAAACGAATCAATGGAAAAATTTCCATTAGAATGAACCTGAATATCAAACGAATCTAGTATTTCACATAAATTATTTACAACAAATTTCGCATGCGGTTTCATTAGAAATTTAGATGTCTGACGATTTCCTTTTATTGATTTAATCCCCAAATACAAACTCCCATGCAATTCGATTGACGCTTTCTTGTCAACAGACATGATCGTATGAGGGTATATAAACATATATGCATTTTTTGTTCTTTTCACCGATTTACAAAAGAAATTGTAATATAAATTATGCCATAAACACCCAATATTCCAATTTGAAATTTTAATAATTTTCAGAATCGATCGAACTAACATTTTCTACACCTTGCCTATATGACCTTCTGTGGCATTGTCTCTATGATGAATCGTTGCAGGATTTCCAATAACAATTGAATGAGAGGGAACATCAAAATTCACAAATGTGTTGGGAGCAATTAATACATCATCTCCAATTGTTATCCCTCCAACAACCGTAGAATTACAACGAATGCAAACATTTTTTCCTATTTTCGGCGTTCCAGCTCTTCTACCCCTCACATCTCGACCAATAGTAACTCCATGTGTTATCATAATATTTCCATCAAATACCACATGCGAATTAACAACTATTGTACCTGGATGACCAATAATCAACCCTTTCGGGAAATTCATATTCTCATACAGTAGAATTCCCGTCCAATAACTAAATTTGACGAGTTTCCTCATATAATACCACGAAAGGAAAGTTCCCTTTGCCATTTGTGCTTTTCTATAATACTTCAAATATCTTATTTGAGGCAATTTTAAATCATCTTTTGACAATTCCTTTTTTCCTCGAAATGACGCATTAAATTTTAAATCATAACTATAATCATCTCGAAATTGTTTCAAATTAAGACACCAATACTTCAATGTAAACAGTTTTTTCACAAGCATAACAACCTCTTTATTCTGCCCCAAATACGACCAACGAGGGATTTTTTATTTACAGAACATAACTTTCCAAATGCTTTTCTCGGATTTTTCTCCAACATGCGAAAAAAACGTTTTCTATTACCTGATTGGTGTTTGTTTGAAACAAGATTCGAATTCCCTTTTGCAATATCATCTATGCTAACAGGCACCTGGTCAAAACGGTCTCTCACGCTATTCCACAATTCAAGCCCCTTGGAACTATGAATAATGACAGATGACAAGCCCTTATTATCATTGATTTGAGGAGTTTGTTTATAAACACCCCATGCATCTGATATTGTAAAATCACTGATTCGTTGTATTTTTTTAAAAGGACACTGAAAACACGAAGGACGCATATTCCACGAACGAAACATACTCTGAAGATACAAATTATGCATACCCCGCTCCTGAAAAACACGTTTTTCTGTTTCTACTCTGAATACAAAAGAATCCCATCCAACACTTTTTTCTTTAAAATTAACCGATTTTATTTTCTCTTCCGGAAAAAAAACTTTTAGATATTTTTGCCAAACCACATAAGAGGGTATTCCCATACAAATCAAATCAATTGTATAAAAATTTTCAAAATCTCTCTGCAAAAATGATTTTATTCCCTCCACTTGGCAAGCCATTCCTGAATAAAGAACTTTCCTCCCCCCCATTAGTTCCCTTTTTATATAACGAAACGTTTCTTTATCGGCTTTTAATTGCAAGTATTTTGACCCCTGCAATAGCGGTAAATCTTCTGCTCGCTCAACTATCCGATGGCATACATTAAATTCACCATCAAACGCGGCTCCAACAACGATTCCTCCTTGAGCCAAAATATTTTCAGCAATGGGCGGAAAAATACTACCCGAAGAACTAGAAAGTCTTTGCTCATAATTTCTATTTCTCGCAACAAGCCCTTCCTGTACAGTACAATTCGAGATCCGTTTTTCATTTTTTTTCTCATATTGTAGAATTGGGCATACTTTTTTACACAAGCCACATTCAATACAAGTATCTTGATTTACAAATGGATACTCAAATCCTTCGCCATCCAGTTGCATCCTGATAGCATCTTTGGGGCAAACACTATAACATGCTCCACAGCCGCAGCAACTATTTTTTTCAATCACAGCATTCATCTCTTTTTCCCAAAAACAATCGAAAATTTATTCCTTATAAATTGTCGTTCAGAACAATCTAATCCCAAAGTATATACAGAAGCGAGAACAGAAAAAAAAGCAGCACCCAATATTATAATCGCTTTTACTGTACTTTCGTAACCAATAAAAAAATACAGAATAAAAGACATTGTCACCGAAACCATAGCAACTAAGATGCACCTTATATAGACTTCCTTTACATACGGCAGTATTTTGAACGGAATTTCTGACTTAGCTACGAAAAGTCGTACTATTTGAATTACAGAATAAATAAATATATAAGACAAATAAGAATAATAAGGAGGGCAACCAATCTTATACAACACATATGTAATTGGAAGAACAAGCATTCCTATTGTTCCTATATTAATATAATACTTTTTGATTTTTCCAGAAGCCCATACTGCCACAGCCAGCGAATTACCCGACAAGTCAACCAGCATTCCTAACAACGCTAATCTTAAAAAAATCGTTGCATATTTTGGATAATTGCCTAACCATAAGCCCAAAACATATTCCGCCCCAAACCAAAGCGGCACCGCAAACAAAAGGATCAAAAATGCCGAATATTTTGCACTTTTCCGAATCAACGTATTCATATATTCATAATTCTCTTCTGCATAGGCTTTTGTTATTTGTGGATTGATAGCCGTCGTAATATTTGAAACGAATTGCTTTACAATCCCTTCAATCTGATTTGTCACACCACGAGCTGCATTTGTCACCACACCAAAGAAAATGTTCATTAGAACATTTATACCTTGGGTTCCTAAAATGGTCGACGCATTACCTAGCATATTCCACCCAGCAAAGCCAGTCATTTCACCAAGCATTCTCTTATCAAAGACAAGCGCAAAAGAACATTCCTCAAAATTTCGTTTGCAATACCACCCATACACAAATCTAATAAAAACAGACACTAACACCAGTAAGACCGCATACACAATAAGCTTGTCAAAAGGCAAGACTGTTAAAACAAAAACAATAAGCAATTTTAGAAACGTTTCAAGAAGGCTTATATACGCGAAAGCATTCATTTTTTCGTGAGCAATAATAGCTGCGTTATATGGGATGCTAATAAGATTCACAACAAAAGATAGTACAGATAAATGAAAAATCCAATTTGCTGCAGAATACCTCACTTCAGGAATTTTAAGTTGCGTATTTAAAAACCACAATCCAACAATTTCTAGAACCAACGCAACAAACAAAGCCATGATAAATTGAATTAAAACACTCGTCGAAAAGACGATTTTTAATTTTTTCGCATCCCCCTTTCCAAGAGTAAAGGTAAAAAAACGACTTATTGCACTTGACAAAGACCCTGTAAGCAGGCTAAACATAGAAACAAAGCCTGCGACAACATTATAAACACCATAATCTTCTACACCAAGAGTTCGTAAAACAACCCTACTCGTATACAAGCCAATAAACATTGTAATCAACAAACGAAAAGAAAGCAATAAAGCATTCTTTGCTATACGTTTGTTATTATGTATTTGCGATGTATGCGATAGTGCAGCCACACGGAAACTCTAAATCAAATGTTACGACAATAAAAAAACGATTTTTTCCCGAACTATTTCATGACAAAACTTTCAAAGATCTTCACCTCTTGCATTATATCAAATCGAGATTTTGCAATTAAATACCCTTGATCAGCCATAAGCACTTTTTTCTCATCATCGCATTTAAACGATATTATCCTTTGAGCAATCACCGCAACTTCATCAACACTCGCGACAAATCCATTCACACCATCTTCCATCATATCATCAACAGCGTCAATTTTCGTACAAACAACATTTTTTTTTGCCGCAAAATATTCAGGCACAACAAGAGGCAGGCCTTCCCAGCGAGAGCAAAGAACAGCGACGTCAAATAAAGCCAAATGTTCTACCGCTTGTTTTGTCCACCCCGTAATCAAAAAAGAATCCTTCAAATCTAAATCAGAAATCATCTTTTCGATTTCTTCCTGATCAGGACCATCCCCGACAATCATAAAGAATGCGTTGGGAACAGCATCCTTCACTTTCCGAGCAGCCTTAACAAAGATATCAGGGGCCTTTTGCTCCGAAATGCGACCAACCATGCCGACAATATAGGCGTTTTCAGGGATATTCAAGGAAGCACGCGTCAGCGTAGAGTTTGCAATTCTTTGTTCAATTTGTTCAATATCCACACCGTTCAAAATCACTTGCAACTTATCCGGCTTGCAAATATGATTCTGTAAAGCAGATGTTTTTTCGTAATTAGACACACAAATGATGGTATCGGTAAAAAAAGCAAAGAATTTTTCAATTAGACGGTAAAAAAGTTTCTTCTTACTGCTAATCCGCATATTGAACGCCCAACTATGGGCATTATAAAGCACCTTCGCTCCACAACCAATTGCAGCCAATCGGCCGACAGCCCCAGCTATGCTACTATTGCAGTAAACAACATCGGGCTTATACTTTTTTATCAGTTTTCGAGTTTCCCAAGCTGGTTTCAGTATTTTGGAAACACTTATAGAGCGTTCCATCCCTACCTTTTCTATTGCACTAAAATATGGTGCAAATCGTTCTTCTTCATAAGCATGCGAACAGACCAAAATACATTCAAATTTTGTCCTGTCAAGGTGCTTGACAAGCTCTTCGATATATACGGGAACACCGCCAGGATACGCCTGGGCAACAAACATTATCTTGATGCGGTCTGCCACGTTATTCCAGTCCCTTCCCGTTGCAGTCCTTGTACCAATCACGGAAGGCCTCTTCCAGCGTGTAACTAAGCGGGTAGTTTTCGGATAATTTCTTTCCGTTGATATTGGTGGAAACCATCAACTTTTTCACGCGGGCGGGGCAAATGCCGAGGCCCAAGCCCCCAAAAATTCCGCATACGGTCGCGGCAGCCATCATGGGCTTACGCGGGATAAAGGGAATCCAGCGCCGCATCCCGGTCGCCTTGAGCATCGTCTTACAAATCTGCTCGATAGTAAACGACGGATAGTAACAGCAGTTGTGCAACTGAATTCTGTCGGCCTGTTCGTTTTCGGCCATGGCAAGCATCACGCGGGCAAGGTCCTTCACATAGATACACGCCTTGATGGTATCCTTGCGGCCGGCATAGGCAAACTTGTGGCTCTTGAGGCCCCTGTAAAGGCGGGTCATGTTGCCGTGTTCACCGGTACCGAACACGATTCCCGGACGCACGATGGAGAGCCTTCTATCGGCGCTTTCAGCGGCCCATTCTCTGTGAATCTTTTCAGCCACCAACTTGGAAATGCCGTAAGGCGTGTTCGGAGTCGGGAGGGTGTCTTCGGACTTCAGGTCTTCGGCGGCCCCATACGGAGCAATGCTGCTGGTAAAAACAATGTTGTTGATGCCGTGCTTGCGGGCAAAATCGCAGACGTTTTCCGCACCGCGGATGTTCGTCTCGAAGTATGCGTGGTCAGGATGGCCCGGCGTGCGGTGAATCGCCGCGAAATTAAAAATCAGGGTATCCTTGCCGAATTCGCCGCTCATAGAAATCGGCTGGCGGACGTCGACCCTTTGCGAGAATTCCGAGCCATCAGCAAGCAAATCCGCAATATAGACCTTTGCGTCCGGATACTTTTCGCGGAGAAGGTTCGCTGTGTGCGTCCCGATAAAGCCGCATCCACCGAAAATAATGAACTGATTGAACTGCATATTACTCCATTAAAGCCCAGGTTATAAAGCCTTCCTCAGTCTACGGGGAACTGCGGGGTGCGGTCCGGCAAACAAAAAGTCACTAGTCAACGTCATCGCGAGGGTCTCGTCCGTTCAATGTGCGGCAATCCGTGATGTCCGTTACCACAAATTGCGTATTGCGTATAAATTTAGAAAATTACGGAATTGTTACAAGGGGGTCATGCGGCATATGGCTGGGGAAAGCACAAAATTACATGCAAGGCGGCATAATTTCGGGCTTCCGGCAGGGACTTGGGAAAAATTTTCGGGAAAAAATAACGAGCCTATTGACAACCGTAGAAAAGCGACACACACGCCATTCAGCGGTAATTTCATCTTAAAAAAGACGCATTTTGCGAGAAATTTTCTCACAAAATGTTGCTTTTTTGGAAATTATTTGTTATTTTTTATATCGGAGAAACAAAATGCTACTGAATTTCACCGTTTCAAATTGGAAATCCTTCAAAGGCAGAACATCCTTGTCCATGATTGCGAGCAAGGAGAAACAGCACGCGAACCACATTCAGTATTTACCAGAATACAAGCTGAACGTGCTCCCCATCGCTGTTGTTTTTGGCGCTAACGCGGCAGGCAAGTCGAACCTGGTCAAGGCAATCGAGTTCGCGGTGGGGCAGATTACCTCTACGGATTTCGACCCCTACCACAAGGAAATGGTGGACACGTTTAGAATCGATCCGGATTATTCTTCCAAAAATAGCGAGTTCGAGTTCACTTTTACAATTGACGACCAGATGTACCACTACCGTTTCGCTCTCACCCCCGAAGGCTATGTTGCCTGGGAGAAGCTGGAACGTGCACGCGGCAAACGCCTGAAGGTCGTATTCGAACGCGACGAAAGCAACGCTTTCAATTTCGAATCTTCTATGCCCAAGGAGGCACGCAATGCAATCCAGGGCACGCTCAGGCAAAGGCTCGCATTGTCTTACATGCAGATTCAGGACGTTCCCGGCCTTGAAGAGCTGAAAAAAATTTATTTCTGGTTCCGCTTCAAGCTTGTCGTGCTTACGCCTGCCAGTCGTCTTATCCGCTTTACGGACAAGACCATGCCGACCGACAAACTCTCCATGGTCCTGCACAAGCTGGACACGAGTATCGAGAAAATCGACTTCAAGCCGTTCAACGACTATTCCAACTTCTTTGCGAAGGACTACATCGCCGAAATCGTAAGAACCCTCTCCTCGGGAACGATCAATGTCCTGGCGATGGGAAACAATGACGATTTTTATCGATTTGAATTCCTGAACGGCGAACTAAAGTGTTACAAGATGATTTCGTATCACCGCGGAACAAACGGAACCTTAGTCCCATTTGAAATTTCCGAAAATTCCGACGGCACACGTCGATGCCTGCACTTGTTCCCCGCCTTCAATGATCTCGTGTCAATCGGTTCGGACTGTTGCTATGTCATCGACGAACTGGACAGAAGCCTGCACACCAATCTTGTAAAACAGTTGCTAGCCTCTTTCCTTGAAACCAGGAACCAGGATACTCGTTCGCAGTTGGTGTTAACAAACCACGACATAGAGCAGATGGACCAAGACGTATTGCGCCGCGATGAAATCTGGATTGCCGAACGGAGCGCGGAATTTGGATCGACAGAACTATCCTCTCTTGACGAATTCATTATAAAGGAAGCCAAGATTCGCAAGGACCGCAACTTGCCCAAACTGTACCTCGACGGTTGCCTTGGTGGCGTACCGAATATCGAGTCTTACGCAAACCTGTTTGATTACGCCAATGAGGAATCGGATGGGCAATGACGAGAAAAGATTCAATGAGCTGATCGCAGGATTACACCGCAAGAGCAACAGAAAGGCTCTTGTTGCACCTAAACCCATTCAGACGCAAAAGACCCCTTGTTCCTCGTGGGCCGATGTCAAGCAAGGCTTTCAGTTGAAGTCGGTCAAACCCTTTATTCCGGCAGAAAGTGTTCCCGCACCTATATTGCCTCAAAAGAGAGAGCCCGACCTAGTTTCTGCCGTGAAGGACCTTCTTGTGAGAAATCCGATCGTTGTCGGGCCAGACGGCGTAGCCGTTCATTTAGATGTTCCTGACCGAGACCCCGAAAAGCAAGAGCGCGAGCAAAACGAGCAAAGAACCTTGGAATTCCGAGCCAAGCATTTATGCGGTGGACATGAATACCATTTTGATACTCGGCGAGCACAATATGCAGGATGCATTGTAGAAACCTTAAAACACCCTGCAATTATCGCAGAAGGGAACGACAAGCACTTTTATCTACGCCGATATAAGGACAAGACATTGCATATAGTTATCGTTTCGACCCCAAAGACGAGCGAAGCCACCGTTGTCGGGGTGGCTTACGAAAAAAGCAGCGATCTGGTGACCCAGTACCCGAACATCCCCGCACGAACGGCCAGTCAATCCGGAGTACGCAATGCAGAAAACGCCCAGGTGTTTTACAAGAACAGCAATCTTTGATATGCCAAACGCAACTCCGTACAAGGGCGGCGGGCACAAAAAGATTCCAGTAAAAAAAAATTAGGAACCTATTGACAGCCGCGTTAAAATAGTATACATTTGTACAGAGATAATCTAAACGATGGCTTTTGAACGCATGTAAGCCATAGGGGGCAACCAATGAGCGACTTTTACGCCGAGACGCGTGCGATTGTGGAATCCAAGGCGAGCACGCTGTCGAAATACACCTACGACACATACCTCTCCCACCTGCGCAAGCTGCAGATGTACAGGCCCACGGCGGAATGCCGCGACATCACCGAGGCGTTCGTCTTCGGCTACATCGACTTCATGCACGCGCGCAAGAACAGCGCCGGCTGCATCTACCGCTCGCTTTCCATACTCCGGATGTTCATCAGGGAACTGCTCCGCAGGCGCAAGATGCGCCGCGACCCCATGCGGGACTTTCCGCTCAAGAAGGTCCGCAACCGCCGCGAGTTCCTGGAAATAGACGAACTCGAAAAGCTGTACTCCGGCTTCAGGGAACGCTCCGAGCAACTCAATTTCTCCGAGCGCGAGGCGCTGCGGGCGTTCCTCTTCTCGTGCTTCACGGGCCTGCGCTTCTCGGACCTCAGGGCGCTCACCCCGCACGACATCCACAACGGCAAGATACGCATCTTCACGCAGAAGACCGGCGCGCAGGTCTACATCCCGATCCCCGCCCAGGCGCTAGCCCTTCTCGAGGGCACGGGCGAGACGGCCCTGCACGTGGTGGACAACTCCACGTTCAACAAGAACCTCCGCGCCGCCGCCAAGAAGCTGGACTTCCACAGCCACCTGCACGCGCACATCGCGCGTCACACCTTCGCCACCTCGTGCGTCTCCTTCGGGGTGCCCATCGAGGTGATATCTAAGGTGCTCGGCCATGCCAACATCCAGACGACGCTCATTTACGCGAACTACTCCAACAAGGTCATCGACCGCGAAATGGAGAAGTTCAAGATAAACGTCCCGGCAGGGTGACGCGGCTTCGGGCAACAAAATTACATGCAAGGCGGCATAATTTCGAGCTTCCGGCAGGGCTGGTCCACAGCAGGCGCTCCAGCACCGGGCTCGGACAAGGTCTTTTCTTAAAATAAATCTTGACATTATCTAGATAATATCATATATTGTAGACAACCGCTTTCAAGTTGAGGGACAAACAATGGGAAAAATTGACGAAATCGAGCGAGACGCAGCCAAAAAGGCCGCATACTTCGAGAACCGCACCGAAGCCCAAGAACTAGCGGATCACAAGTGGGCCGAGAAGAACGGTCTTTCGTTTAGCGGACCGGGCGCACTGACTAAGGCCATTGCGGCCTCAAAGCAACGTGCAGCAAAAAAAGCGAGAAAGTCCAAGGTCGGTACAAGCTTCGACCCCGGCGTCCTGGAGGCATTCAAGGCAAAAGCCGAACGCGTGGGCATACCTTACCAGACATTACTCAATTCCGTTGTCAAGCGGTACACAGAAGGAAAACTTGACATAGAGGTCGCCTAAGGCAACTTTCCTCATCGCCCTGAAACAATAGTTCCAGGGCTTCTTTATTGGAAAATTTTTAAGGAACCTCTTGACAGTCACGCAAAAATAGTATACATTTGTGTAGTATGAAAGAAATTTTACTATACAAGACCGATAATGCAGAAGTCAAGGTCGAAATCCTGTTACAAAACGAGAACTTATGGCTCACCCAGGCCAAGATGGCCGAACTATTCGATGTGCAGAAGGCGGCCATTTCAAAACACCTGAAGAATATCTTTGCCGATGGCGAATTGGACGAAAAAGTGGTAGTTTCCAAAATGGAAACTACCACTCCCCATGGAGCGATGGTTGGCAAGGAACAAACAAAGTTCGTCAACATCTACAATCTCGATGCTATCATCGCAGTAGGCTACCGCATCAACTCCAAAAAGGCGACCATGTTCCGCATCTGGGCGACGCAAGTCCTGAAGGAATACATAATCAAGGGCTTCGCCATGAACGACGAGCGCCTGAAGGATCCGCAGAACTTCTTTGGCAAGGACTACTTCGAGGAGCAGCTAGAACGCATCCGCGAAATCCGGGCTAGCGAGCGCCGTTTTTACCAAAAAATCACGGACATCTACGCCCGATGCAGCGCAGACTACAGCCCTGACAGCCAAATTACGCAGGATTTCTTCGCAACGGTGCAGAACAAGATGCACTACGCCGTAACACACCAGACCGCAGCAGAAATCATATACTCACGTGCAGACAGCAAAAAGGTGAACATGGGGCTCACGACATGGAAAAACGCCCCCAACGGCGACATACGCAAGCCAGACGTTTCCATCGCCAAGAACTACCTGTCGCAAGAAGAAATTGACACCCTGAACAGGATTGTCACCATGTATCTGGACTTCGCCGAACTGCAGGCGAAACGCGGCCAGGTCATGTATATGAAGGACTGGGTGGAAAAGCTAAACGCATTTCTCCAATTCAACGAGCGCGACATTCTCGAGGACAAGGGCAAAGTCACACACGAAATTGCCAAGGCCTTCGCGGAAGGCGAATACGACAAATTCAGGATAATCCGCGACGCGAATTACAAAAGCGACTTCGATAAGTTGATGGAGTCTATCGCAGAATACAAGACGTAAAAAAGTCAGAAAATTCTGATTTTTCCACACTTTTTAGTCATATTTAGGATTTCTACATTACTGAAAACGATTTAGGACTTTGGGATTGTTCAATTCAAATCTAAGATTCTAGATGACATTTGTACAGAGACAATCTAAACGATGGCTTTTGAACGCATGTAAGCCATAGGGGGCAACCAATGAGCGACTTTTACGCCGAGACGCGTGCGATTGTGGAATCCAAGGCGAGCACGCTGTCGAAATACACCTACGACACATACCTCTCCCACCTGCGCAAGCTGCAGATGTACAGGCCCACGGCGGAATGCCGCGACATCAAGGACCTAGAAATAATCTCGACACACTGATACGCATTATGCTATCTTTTAATGCATGAACGAGCCCATATTACAAATTGCGCAAGGTCTTGCCATCCCGTTTTTAGGGACCGTCTTGGGGGCCGCATGCGTGTTCTTTATGCGCAAACAGATGAGCCAAAACCTCAAGCGGGGTCTTCTCTCGTTTGCGGCGGGCGTCATGGTGGCAGCCTCCGTCTGGAGCCTGCTTTTGCCCGCAATCAGCGCGAGCGAATCGATGGGCAAACTCGCTTTCATCCCGGCGACGGTCGGATTCTGGGCCGGCATCCTGTTCCTGTACATTTTAGACAAAATAACGCCGCACTTGCATTTGGGTAGCGCCACGCCCGAGGGTCTGTACATCGAACTCTCTGAGACGGAACTCGCATTTAACGGCCAGCGCGGCACTCCCGATGAACTCCGCGAAAAGGCGGCAACGGTGCAGAATAAGAAAAGGTAATGGAAATGGCACGAGAACTTTCATTTGTCCAAAGCGTAGAACGGAGCATTTCGAAGACATACCGTGAAAGGCTCTGGACTCCGTTCATTACCGCCATCAAGAACTACAAACTCATCGAAGAGGGCGACAAAATTGCTGTCTGCATTTCCGGCGGCAAGGATTCCATGCTTATGGCGAAACTCATCCAGATGCTCCACCGCCACAGCGACGTGAAATTCGACGTAGAATACCTGGTGATGGACCCCGGTTACAACGAAATCAACCGCCAGAAAATCGAAAGCAACGCAAAACTCCTGGAAATCCCCATCACTGTTTTCGAGACGAACATTTTCGACGTGGCGAACAACACCGAACGTTCCCCCTGCTACGTTTGCGCCAAGATGCGTCGCGGCCACCTCTACCACAAGGCAAAGGACCTGGGCTGCAACAAGATTGCGCTGGGCCACCACCTCTCCGATGTCATCGAGACCACCGTCATGGCGATGTTCTACGGTTCGCAACTGCAAGGCATGATGCCCAAACTCCACAGCCTGAATTTCGGCGGTATGGAGCTCATCCGCCCCATGTATTGCATCAACGAACAGGACATCATCAACTGGGTAAAATACAACGGGTTACAGTTTATCCAGTGCGCCTGCCGCTTTACCGAAAAGTGCGCCGAAAACGAAGACGAACACATAAGCAAGCGCCAAGAAATCAAGACGCTCATCAAGCGTCTCAAGCGCGAAAACCCGAACATCGAAAAGAGCATTTTCAACAGCCTGCACTCCGTTTGCATCGAAACATTTCCCGGCTACAAGTCCGGCGGCGAACTGCATTCGTTCCTGGAAGACTACGAAAATCGCGAACCGCAGAAAGGGTAATTTTTAACGGTTGTAGATGTTACCTACACTCTTCCTGCGAACTGGTTCGTAAACAGCAACAGTCCCGAAATAAAGATAATGATACCGCCAGCGAGAGTCGCGACGGTGTATATTTTTGTAGCGATACGCGTGTGGGCACTCCCCTTGTCGATTCCCTTGCGGAAAGCGACTGCGGCTATACCGAAGGCCACATTCGTAATCGTCATGCCGATGCAAATGACAAGCGCTCCCAATAGCGACAACGCTACCATAGAATTCAGCAGGCAGAAAAGCACAATCAGCGCCACGGCCGGGCAAGGCACAATTCCCGTAATCGCAGCGACACCGATGATTTCACGCCAGCGGGCAATCGGCGGGAGCATCCCGTTTTGCGCGGTTCCCGTCACACAGGCAGACCCTGCAGCAGCACCTTCCGCGGTTACAATCCGAGCGGCACATTCACAGCCCCTGCGCGACTTTATCACATCGCGAATTCCAAGCACCACCAGCAATACACCCGTGAGCATAATCAGCGCGTAACTCGCCCGTTCAATTCCGATGCGACCAGACTCAAACGCATTAAACACGGTCGCCTTGAAAATTGCATACAAAATAAGCAACAGCAGAACAGCACTCATCGTATGCGTTACGGTAATGCCTGCGCCAAGCGCAACACCCTGCCGCCAGCGACCCCGACGCGCAATAAAGTAACCCACAACAATCGACTTGCCATGTCCGGGGCCAAGCGCGTGCAGCATGCCGTACACAAGGCAGATGAAAAGGAACTTCCAGATGGCATCCCACTCGCCGCTTTTCATGGCCGAAATTGCCGCCGTCAACTTTTCGCGAAGGACCTTTTGTTCCTCCGCAATTACCGTATAGAGAGACCGCGTTTTTTCCGCTGGTTTTTCAGGCCCCGCCGCAGGCACAACAGCCGCAGTTTTTTCAACAGCAGGTTCCGCAGCAGTCTCCGGCACAGCAGAAGCAGATTCTTCAGCAGGCGTTACCACTTCCGTCGCGGCAGGCGCATCGCCCCCGCCCACGTCAAAACGTTTCTTCTTGACAGCCGCCGGGGCAGCCACCGCAAGCAAAAGGACAAGCAAAAATACAATAGACTTTTTCATTCCAAAAAGTCAATATAACTAATAATAACCATCCACCACGGCACCGTAGTCCGAAATTCGCTTCTGCATCCACATTTCCAAATCTTGGGCCGCAGCAGCAGAATTTTTCCCCGTATCGTTCTTGCTTTCGGGCCAGGGCCAGCGGGCAGCATCATTCGCCATCGCCACCGCATTTTCTGTAAGGTACACGTTCAGGCGCTCCGAAACAAGCGCAGAGAGTTTCGGTGCAAGTTCCGCCCAGCGCGCCTTGTAATCTGCAAGGAATTGCGCATTAGAGAAAAGGTTCGTGAAAAATCCAGATGCTCCCGAACCGTCCCAGGCATTAGCACCAAAGCCGCCAAACCCGCCTCGGCCTCCGGATGTTCCCGCAGTGCACATTCCCCAGTCATTCTTCTTGTCGGCCGTGCAGTTGAACGGGCTTCCGCTCGGGTTCGTACTCCCGAGAATCCACGATTGACTGCCAAAGTATTCCTTCGTCTCTTCGTTCCAGCTGTAACCAAAACCGCCATCAAAATCCCACACGGGCCCAAATACGTACTTGCCTTCCGCAGATGCCTTGTGCAGGTACATGCTACGCGGGGCCTCAAGTTCCACGTTGCGCGTGATTTCTTGCAGAATCAAGAAATCCATAAACGTGCGCACGTCAAGTAACGCCTGCACCGCATCGTAATCGGCAGTAGCAATCGCATCTTCCAGTCGTTTGAAATCCGTCCGGATTCGTTCCAAATCACCTTCTGCAAGCGTCTTCGGGTATTTTACGGCAACAGGCAATTTGTATGTAGCGCTCCAGAAGTTGTCCGCCGCATCGGGGGAAAGTTCCGGTCCGTCATCCTGGTCCAAACTCAGGAGGACCCCGTCTGCGGCAACATTCACGCGGTTTTCCGCCTGTTCAATCTGTTCCGTCAGCTGGTACAACCCCTTGTAATCGCCGTTGATTTCAACTTCCACAAAGCGGTTCGCATTCACAAAATTGAAATTACCCATCTCCCGCGCGATATCGAAAGCAAGCGCATTCATCAAGTTCGTCGGGTCGCGAAAATTTGCCAACAGTACCCAGTCCTTGTTCGCGGCAAGCCCGAGCATTTCGGTCTTTTCCTGAAACTTGATGCGGTAAGGTTTCTTGTCGTACCAGAGTCGCGTAGAATTCCCGCGTTGCTTTATTTTTGCGGCGCTCACCGGAACATCGGCATATTTTCCGTTTCCCGCGACCTCAATGGTACACCCGATGTACTCGGGTTTTTCCAGGCTGTCCGTCCGCGTAAGTACTGTCGCATCTTCCGCGACAATGCGAATATAAGGCACGCCGTTATTTGGCATGGGATCCGCAGAATAACTGCTACTCGAAACGTTCATCTCGGGCACGTCTGCAATTGAAGAAGCGCCTCCTTCAGGCGGTTCCGCAAAAGAATACTTCGGCATTCCCGCAGGCGCTTCTCCAGTGCTTGAAGACGAAGCGAAATAAACAGGTTCAGAAAACATCGCGTCACTCGATTCAACGCCAACGCCAGCATCAACACTGACGGAACTCTCACCGCATGCAACAAGCACGCTCGCAAAAACAACCGGAGCAAGCCTCCGTGCCAAACAATCCATACACAAACCTCTTGGAACACCAACCCCGCACCCACATAATTAGATAAAAACGTCAAAAAAAGCACCTTTTTGCGGGTGCTTGCTTAAAATATCCGTTTAGGAAGTGTGTAAAAACAACCGTATTATTCCAAATACACAACCTCGCCCATTTGCGGCATGAGCACGGGCTTGCCCGATTCCTGGGCGGCGCGTTTCGCATTTTCCAGCGGTTCCGTGTACGAATGCTTGCTCAGGCAGAACTTGGAATGGTGAACCGTCATGTAGCGGTTCGCGCCTAGTTCCACCATTTCCTTGCCCAGGTATTCCGGCATGGTGTGGATGAGCGACCAATCCTTGTCGTACTGCCCATTTTCAAGAATCGCCAAATCGATGTCGGTAAATTTCTTTCCGATTTTTTCGAAGTGCGGACCATAACCCGAATCACCGCCAATCCAAACAGTGCGCTTAGGTGACTTGAAGGCGAATGATGCCCACAGGGTCTTGTTCTGGTGAAGGTCGCGGCCCGAAAAATGCCTTGCCGGAGTCGCCGTCACGTTAAAGCCTTCGCCCAGGTCAACAGATTCCCACCAGTCGAGTTCCGTAAGTTTTTCAACGGGATATTTCCAGTATTCAAAATGCTCGCCCACGCCAAGGCCTGTTACCACGTGCTTTACGCGAGGTTCCAGTTCCGTCACCACCCGGTAATCCAAGTGGTCCCAGTGGTCGTGCGAAATCACCAGGTAGTCAATATCCGGCATGTCGGCGGGCTTGTAGACGTCCGTTCCCTTGAACATCTTGTTCACGAAACTCACCGGCGAGCCCTGGTAAAAAACCGGATCCACCAGCACCTTCTTTCCGGACAAATTAAGCAGGTACGAGGAATGTCCGAACCACACAATCCAATCGCGGTCCTGCGGTAGCGACTTCAGGTCGGTCTTGAGCACGTTCAATGCGGTATCGGGAACGGTCTGACTCTTGTCGCCGAACAGGAAATCCTTCCACACGGCAAAAACGCCCCTATCGCCCGTCATGGTGACAGTTTCGACCTCGTTCACGAACTGCTTGCCATTGTAATTCGGCGACTGCTTGATACGTTCAAGGCGCTTGCCCTGCGGGATGCGCCCGAAACTTGCCTGCGATAAGAACAACACGCCCACATCTCCCAAAATAAAAAGTACAGATAAGATAATCGCCGTAATCATGAGTTTTTTATTCTTTCTAAAACGCAAGCGAATCTTCCCTCTATCGTATAAAGTTCGTGAAGATTTTCTTTTCGGCAACGGGCTGTTCTACACCCGCCTTCTTGCCCGCTTCGATGCTCTTCAGGATCCACGCCATGTTGCGGCCCAGTTCCTTCATAATCTGCACGCCTTCCTCGTCCTTCAGCACATCTTCAGGGCTAGAACCGTGAACCATGTTCCAATAGCGAGATGTCACCAGGGGCTGTTGCGCAAAGGTGGGGTACTTGTTCAGGGCGTCGAGCGTTGCGGTAGTGCCGGCACGGCGGGCAGAAGCAACTGTTGCGGCGGGCTTAAAGAGCAGTTCCGCTTCGGCAATGCCGTAAAGCCTGTCCAGGAACATCAGCATCTCGCCACTCGGAGAGGCGTAGTACACCGGAGAGCCGTAAACGACGGCATCGGCCGTTTTAAGGATTTCCTTGGCCTCGTGAACCACGGCGTCGGTTTCGCCCTTCAGCACGCGACCACCCACAAAGAAGATTTCCGTCTCGATGCCAGCGGCCTTGAGTTCGCCAGCCACGAGGCTCAGCGCCGTATAAGTGCAGCCCTTTTCGCGACGGCTACCATTGAATAAAACGACCTTCATGATAAATTCCTTTGTTATGAAAAATGTTTCTTTATTAAAATTCTACTTGTCAAAATCGTCCGGGGACTCGAACAACTTTTTCTTCAGCTGCATGAAACGCCTTTCGTTGGTGGCGATGTCCAGGTTCCCCACCCGAACCGCTTCCCGGTACAGCAGTTCCTTGTAGCGAATCTTATTCATGGCCACCGTAAGGCGGGCCATTTCCTTTTCAAGAATCTTGCGTCGGTTTTCAAAAAGGGAAAGTCTTTGGGCAAGCGTAGAATCGCCCTCGTTGAACCACTCGATGTACTGGCGGATTTCCTTGATTTGCAGTCCCGAATCCTTGAGGCATTCGATCATGGTAAGCCAGCGAAGATCTTCGTCGCTGTAGGCCCGCACGCCCGAGGAGTTCTTCTTGACAAAGGGAAGCAGGCCCTCTTTTTCATAGTAACGCAGGGTATAGGCCGAAAGTCCTGTCTTCTTGACGACATCACCTATGGAGTAACTCATATTTACAAAATATAAATATTTTCGCCTAAATGATAGAGTTAGAGCCAACTCTAATTTTTCAACTTTTTTCACAAAAACTCAACACCTAGAGTAAACTCTAAGTATTATATTTCTTATAGAACTTATTCAAAAGGAGATTTTATGTGCTGTTTTGTCGTGCCCATGGCCGAAGCGGTCGTCACCACCATCGCAACCCTCGTGTTGCAACAGACCGACAAGTCTAAAAGTGAATCCAGGAACCTTGAAGCCGCGGTTTCTGGCGCTCCGCAGCCCTTCTATAAAAGCCTGCGCCTGCTTGCCCGTATGCTCTGGCTCGTGACTGGCGTCCTGATTATCGACCATGTCATGAACGGAGAACTTATGTGGAGTTATCCCTTCTTTACCGCAGCCACAAGCCCCGAAGGTGTTTCCGAGATGGTGCGTGAAATGTCCACGGTGGGTGTTGCCATGTCGGCATTTATCACATCCGTATGGGCGGTGATGATTATTGCGCGCAAATACAAGGCCCAATCCCTCGCCAAGGCCGAGGTCCACACCAACCACTAAATAAGCAACTGCCTGGATTCTATCGAACCTTCGGTTCTCCAGAATGACAGGCTCAAGGTAAACTATGGACAGAAGAGACTTTTTAAAAACCGCAGGCGCAGCAGCACTCGCTTCCGCCGTATTCACACCCGCTTTCGCGAAAGGGAAATCCATGGAACAGAAGGAACCCGGAAAGGACGTTTCCAACGTCTATTTCACCAAGGACCTGAGTGCCGCCGGCCTCATCAAGTTGTACAAGAAAATCAACGAGGGCATCACCGGACGCGTGGCCATCAAGCTCCACACCGGCGAAAAAAACGGCCCCAATATCCTGCCTCGCGAATGGGTCAAGGAATTCCAGGCACAGGTGCCCAACTCCAAGATTGTGGAGACCAACACCTGGTACGAAGGCGACCGGTACACTACCGAACAGCACCGCGAAACCCTCAAGGTGAACGGCTGGACCTTCTGCGACGTGGATATCATGGACGAAGACGGCGAAGTGATGCTCCCCGTAAAGGATGGCCTCATTTTCAAGGAAATGTCCATGGGCGCACACATCAAGAATTACGATTCCATGATCGTGCTGACTCACTTCAAGGGCCACGCCATGGGCGGTTACGGCGGCTCCATGAAGAACATCGCCATCGGTTGCGCGGGCGGACGCCTGGGCAAGAAGATGATTCACGAATACGTGAAGGGCGGCCCCACCAAGATGGAAGCGGGCGGCACGGCAGGCTGGAAAACCAGCGGAGCCCTGTTCATGGAAACCATGGCCGATTCCGCGAAGGCCACCTGCGACTTTTTCAAGGGTCACATCTGCTTTATTAACGTGCTGCGCCGCATGTCCGTAGACTGCGACTGCGCAGGGCTTTCTGCAGCGGAACCCAAGTGCCGTGACATCGGCATTCTCGCCTCCACAGACATCGTGGCGGTGGACCAGGCCAGCGTTGACATGGTTTACAAGCTCCCGCCCAAGGAACTTCACGACCTCAAGGAACGCATCGAGACCCGCGAAGGCCTGCACCAGCTCCCCGCCATGGAAAAGCTGAAGATGGGTAACCGCAAATACAGGATTATCGAACTGTAGCCTAGTTCGCGACGGTGCCGTAGATAAATTCTCGTCACCGTCGCGGATTATGTTATATTTCTAGGAAAAGGCAGGTAAAATATGTCCCTTGGAATTCCAGAAATAATCCTGATCGTGGTCGTGGTGCTTCTCCTGTTCGGGGCAAAGCGCATTCCTGAACTTGCACGTTCCCTGGGCAAGGCCCAGAACGAGTACAAGAAGGCGAAAGACGCCCTGAAGGAAGAAGCCGAAGACCTGCAGAAGACGGTGGAAAAAGCCGCCGAGGCAGAAGAGAAAAAATAAGTTGAGGCAATGTCATCCTGGAGACACGAAGTGTCGATAGGATCCATGGACTCTATCCCCTATCGCTGCGCTCCAGGGTCCAGAGTGACATACTTTGGTTTACAAATCAACCACTATGACTACCAAGCAGGATCAAGAGGCTACGCTGATTTCGCATTTGGAAGCGCTCCGTCGGGCGCTTTTGCGTTCTATTATAGCCATTGCCATCGGCATCGTGCCCCTGTTCCTTGTTTCGCCCTACGTTCTGGACTGGTTCTGTAAGCAAATTGCCCTGCAGGGCGGCGTCACGCTCCACTACTTTTCCCCGATGGAAGTGTTCCTGCTGCAGCTCAAGATTTCTGCTCTCCTGGACTGCGTGCTGTTTTCGCCCTACATCGCCTGGAACATGTGGCAGTTCGTGCTTCCTGCTTTATACGATAACGAGAAACGATTCATCCGCTCCATCGTGGCCATGACCAGCGGGCTGTTTATCGCGGGCGTCGCCTTCTGCCTTGTCGTCTGCTTCCCGCTGATTGTGCAGTTCGGCATGAGCTTTGCAAGCACGACCCTGCAGCCCGTATTCGGAGTCTCTAACCTGGTAACACTCGCGCTCTGGCTTTCGCTTGCGTTCGGATGCATGTTCCAGTTCCCGCTGGTGACCTACGCGTTAATCCGTGCGGGCATCGTGAATTACGAAACCGTCTGCAGCAAGCGCCCCTACGTGGTGGTGGCAATCCTTGTGCTGGCGGCCCTCCTCACTCCCCCCGATGTTGTTAGCCAATTGTTGCTCGGAGTCCCGACGTACCTGCTCTTCGAAGCGGGCCTCCTTGCGGCCAGGCATTACAAGGGGCGTGCCTTGAAAGAAGTCCATCCTGAAAACGCCCCGAACATCGCGCCGCGAGATTCAACCGCAACCGCGACGGAATCAGAACCTGCGCAGACCGCTGCGACGAATGCCGAAACCGACTCCCCCACAACAGACGACATCGATTTTGCGGCACCTTCTTCCAAGTTCCAGGTCGGCGCAGAAAAAGACGCCGACAAGTGGAAACCTTATTGATTTTTAGAAAAATTTATTTGCCTTAGAGTCAACTCTAAGTGATATATTAGAAGTATGAAAAAGTTTGTCTCAAAAGATTCCTTTGAAGACCTCGGTTTTGCCAAGCTGGACGTGAGCCGCGAATCGCGCACAGGCACTAGCGAGGCCGTTTATTGCGCAGGCAAGACTTCGGAACAGCTCCTGAAAATTCTTAGAAAGTTCCGCGAAAAAGGCATCCGCGTATTAGGGACCCGCTGCAGCAGGGAACAGGCGGAATTCATCGCAAATGCAGGCGAGAAAATCTGCTACGACGAACTCTCCCGGACGATTTCTTTGGCAGATGAAATTCCGGCTAGCCGGAAGCGCGGAAGTTCCGGCGGCAAGGCATTGCAAACGGTTGCAAAGTTCGGGCCGGTGGCCGTATGTTGCGCAGGAACGGCGGACCTGCCTATTGCCGAAGAAGCCGCCAAGACGCTGGAATTTAACGGCGTGAAAGTCGTGCGCCAATACGACGTAGGGATTGCGGGGCTGCACCGCCTACTTTCGAAAGTGGAGGAAATCCGCAAGGCTTCGGTGGTTATCGCCGTCGCCGGAATGGAAGGCGCGCTCCCCGGCGTGATTGCCGGACTCGTGAAAGCGCCCGTGATTGCCGTGCCCACATCGGTCGGGTACGGGGCATCCTTCGGCGGGATTAGCGCACTGCTCACCATGCTCAACACCTGCGCCGAGGGCGTGACGGTGGTAAATATCGATAACGGTTTCGGGGCGGCCATCGCCGCCTTCCGCATGCTACAAATAAACTGACCAAATCAAGACGAATAACTTCACATTTCACATTTCACACTTTTATGAAATATCTCTTTCTCGACAGCTCTTGCGGTATCAGCGGCGACATGACGGTCGCTGCCCTCCTGAATCTCGGCGCTTCCCGCGAAAAACTGGACGCGGCGATTGCAGGGCTCGGCCTAGAAGGCGTCCATATCCATGTGGAAAATTCAAAGAGCTACAGCATCGCGGGGCTTTCTTTTGCGGTGCATGTCCATGACCACGACGCAGACCACGTGCATTCTCACGAAGAAGGGTATGTAGAGCACCATCATCACCATGAACATGGCGAACATTGTCACGGCGCTTCGACTGGTTCGACAGGCTCACCAACCTTATCAGCGACATTGCATCATCACGAACATCGGCACTTGTCCGAAGTCTACGAGATTCTGGACCGCGCAGCAAATGCAGGGGCAGTCACGCCCCGCGCCCTTGAAACCGCAAAAAAGATTTTTCGCATCATCGCCGAAGCCGAAGCAAAGGCTCACGGCGTGCCCGTAGAAGAAGTCCATTTCCACGAAGTGGGTGCCGTCGATTCCATCGTCGATATCTTGGTGGTATCCGTCCTTGCCGATGACCTTGGTATAGAGAACTGCATCGTTACAGGGCTCAACGAAGGCTCTGGCTTTGTAGAAACGCAACATGGCCAGTTGCCGATTCCCGTTCCGGCGGTAGCGCACATTGCAGAAGCTGCGGGCATCGCGCTTCACATCACCGAAACGAAGGGGGAAATGGTCACCCCAACGGGAGCGGGCATCGTGGCGGCCCTCCGAACACAAGAAACACTCCCTGCAAGTTACAAGATTTTAAAATCGGGCGTGGGTCTCGGCAAGCGTGATTTCGGGCGAGCAAATTTCTTGCGGGCGCAAATTATCGAAGACTGCGCAAACGACAAAGGCGGCGACGCAACATCCACTACCACAGGCTGCACCCCCGCAGATTGCAACGTTTTCCAAATTGAAGCGAATATTGACGATTCCACTCCCGAAGAACTAGGCTACGCCATGGATAAAATCTTCGAGGCGGGAGCCCGCGATGTTCATTTTATCCCCTGCTACATGAAGAAGAACCGCATGGGCACTCTCCTGTGCGCCCTCGCCGACAGCGAGCACCTGGCTGCCGTAGAGAAAGCGATTTTCTTACATACGTCGACCGTCGGCGTGCGCCGTTTCCCCGTAGAACGCACCTGCATGGCCCGCAGCACCTTCGAAGTCGAAACGGAATTCGGCATGGTTCGCGTCAAGAAGTCCGTCCTAGGCGACATCGAAAAAATCAAGCTCGAATTTGACGACCTGAAAGCATGTGCCGACAAGGCGGGCGTTCCCATCCGCGAAATCCAGAAAGCGGTCGAGAAGAAACTGCACTAAAAGTGAATTGTCAAGCCGCAATTTTGTATTTTACTTTACATGGAAAGCTTGAGCCAAAAGTTTGAAAAACTGAAAACCCTCCTGCGCGAAATGGACCGCGTCGCCATCGCATTTTCTGCCGGCGTAGATTCCACGTTCCTTGCGAAAGTCGCCCACGACACGCTGGGCGACAACATGGTCGCCTACACCGTCCAGGCAGGAATGGTCCCTGAACGCGAAATCGCATTTTCCCGAGAGTTCTGCAAGTTGCACGGAATCCCGCAGCAGCTGATAGAAGTTGACGAAATGCAGGTAGAAGGCTTTGCCGAAAACTCCAGGGAACGTTGCTACTTCTGCAAGCACAACCTCTTTTCAAAAATTACAGAACGCGCAAAGGCCGCAGGATTTTCAACCGTCTGCGAAGGCAGCAATGCCGACGACATTCACGATTACCGCCCGGGAATGCGTGCCCTCCAGGAACTAGGCATCAGGAGCCCCCTCCTGGAATGCGGACTCACTAAAGCAGACATCCGCGAACTTTCGCACCAACTGGATTTACCCACGTGGGACAAGCCCTCCTTCGCCTGCCTCGCAAGCCGCATCCCTTACGGAGAACCCATTTCCCGGGAAAAGCTTTCCATGATATCAAATGCAGAGCAACTGCTTTTTGAACTTGGCTTCAAGCAGTTCCGCGTGCGCCTGCATGGCAACCTCGCACGCATCGAGGTGTTGCCCGAAGATTTCAACAAAGTTCTAGAAAAGCGCGACCAGATTCTCGCAGCCTTCAAGAAAATCGGATTTACCTACATCTCGCTGGATCTGCAGGGCTTCCGCAGCGGCAGCCTGAACGAGACTTTAGCCACAAAGCAAGTTTAGCCCACTATTGGGCGTTCCCCGGCCAGGGGCCGGGTCGGGCTATACTCGCTTCGCTCGCCGAGCCTGTAGTCTCGGCCCTTACGGGTGCCTATCCCTAACGCGATTCCAGTGTGGAATGTGTAGTGTGGGGGTCCTGAAATGGGCTAATTTCTCTGTATTTTTAAAAAAATTAATCTATAAAGCCTTAAAAATTATATATTAATATTAAAGTCACTTGCATTCACACAGAATACATTTGTATATTTTGTAAATACGGAGGTATACCATGCAGAGCACATTGCTACAAGTCAGGGTGGACGAAAAGACCCGTTCCGCAGCAGGGAGTATTTTCGAAAGACTCGGTATAGACCTGCCGACAGCCGTCCGAATGTTCCTTGCCCGCACCATTCTCGAAAACGGCATCCCTTTCAGCATGAAACTCCGCCCGACCGCACCCGACGATGTCCTTGAAGCCATGAAGCAGGCTTCGCAGTCCGCCGCCGATGCAGGAGTCGCCGACATGTCCCTTGAAGAAATCAACGCCGAAATCGCACAGGCGCGGGCAGGCAAATGAAGTGCTACGCCGTCATTGACACCAACGTGCTAGTTTCTGCGCTTTTGCGGTGGGATTCCGTCCCTGGGCAGGTCGTTCAACAGACCTACGCCCACGAGATTATTCCCGTTTTCAACGATTCCATTTTACAGGAATACGAAGAAGTCCTGTCGCGCAAGAAGTTTCATTTTCCAACAGAAACCGTCGATTTCTTGATTTCTCGCCTGAAATCCATCGGCGTGAACCTTGCTGCCGTTGAAAATCTCGTTGGCGATTTTCCCGATCCGAAAGACGTGGTGTTTTTCGAGGTCGCCATGGAGAAGAACAAGACCGATGACACTTTTCTGGTCACGGGCAACCAGAAGCATTTTCCGCAACACCCGAAAGTCGTCACCCCTGCGGAAATGCTGAGAATTCTGGACAACCTGTAGTCTGCCTAATGTAAAAACAGGGCGTTCCCCGGCCCCAACTTGTCATCCCCGCGAAGGCGGGGATCTCCCAGCGTCAGCCAGGGGCCGGGGCGGGTGCTGCTCGCCTCTCGTCACCCCGGACCTGATCCGGGGTCGGCTCATCGAGCCGCTTGCGCGTCTCGCCACCGCACATGCCAGCGGCCGCTCACGCTACAATCCTGGAATAATTCTCCGGTTGCGTTCGCTCTCGCCAAAACTCCTTGCTTAACGCTCGGAGTATTTGGCTCACAGGTGCGACGCCCCCTAACGCAAAAACATCAAAAAATAGTGAATTTCGGCAAATTATTCACTTAAAAACTAGTGATTTTAGGCATTTTCTTCAAAA
>NZ_FQWR01000039.1:0-10243 GCF_900129735.1 Fibrobacter sp. UWCM
ACGTCCCCGACGCAGGAGCAGCTGGACGAGAAGTGGCTCGAGATGTACGGCAACGAATTTACGCAGGATGCCCCGAACGGTAACGCCGGGGTGGATATGTCTGACGCCGGCAACGGTGCCGCCTCGAAATCGCCAACATCCTGCGGCACATTTACGGCAGACGGGGACACCCGCGAGGACTCCCAGGCGAAACCCGACGGGTCGGCGATTACCAGAAACGAGACCCGGGCTCATGACGCTCTCGAACCGTCTGCCAACATTTACGGAGACGCCGCTACCCGCGAGGGCGCGGACGTAAGTACCACCGTCTCCAGGAATATGCGGCGAGTGCCGCAGACCGAAGCCCCAGCGCACGGATTCAGCGGTGGGCGTACCGCGCAGGGTACTATGTCCCGCTCCCCGGAGGCGGCTGCGCAATCCGGGAAAGCTTACGACCAAGAAACCGCGAAGACCCGGGACACCCGCGAGGACTCCCACGGCCGCTATGCACCGCCGTCGTGCAGTCCCGAAGACGGCAACCCGGCGGAGACAGCCCCGAGCCACGGCGGATCCGTGGCAAGTCTTGAGGCTCGGCAAGGCCAGGCTCTGGAAAGCCAACGGCGTGCGGGGGCGGACTCCGTAAGAGGGACTCCATTGCATAGGGCTCCCGCACGCCAACAGGCCAAGAACTCAAGGTGCCCGAACAGCCGCGAGGATTTCCACGCCTTCGTCGCCGACAACAACTTGCACGAGGGTCTCGCAGAGGAATGGTACGCCATGCACGAGGCTCGCGAGTGGGTCGACAGGGACGGAAAGCCCATAAAGGACTGGCGTGGCGCCCTCTACAACTACTGCACCAAGACAGAACAGAAAAGGAGAACGGCATGAACTGGGAGTCGCTCATAGCCGACAGGATGCGCCCCGCCAAGACCGTCGTCGCCGTGACATACAAGCAGGCGATACGCAAGGCGAAGGACAGGCGATACTACCTGGCGCACAAGGACGACCCAGAATTCAAGCGCAAGAAAAGCGAACGAATGAAACGTGTAAGGAACACCGACGAGTACCGCGAAAGGCATAGGCTAGAAATGAGGGCCCGCAGGGCCGCGAAGAAACAGGAGAAAACGGCATGATCATCACGCTCAACATGGACACGGAGAAGGACAAGGAAGTCTGCAAGAAGGTGCTCTCGCTCATCCTCGACTTTGGCGGCACCGTAGACCTGGAGGTCGTAGGGCAACCCAGGCCGGTGAAGCGTCTCTACAAGGATGTCAAGGGTATATGGCCGACCGAGGAGGCCGAATTCAAGAAGCCCGTCAACAACGAGCAGCCGAAGAAGCGCCGCGGCAGGCCGCCCAAGGCAAAGAACGTGTACAGCATCGCCCGCGAGAAACTCGCGGAAAGGGTGGCTAAATGAACATGGAAACCGTCAACCGAAACCGCACCATCTCGCTCTACTGCATGCTCACCGGGCGATACCACGAATACTGCTCCAAGTGCGCCATGCGCATGGACGAACACCGCCACGCCAGGTACATCTCCGAGCGCGACGCGGACGAGTTCCTCGCGTACATCACGCCCGCCGTGGAGCGCTTCTGCGGCGACTCGTTCGCCAAGGGCCTCAACCCCGACACGCCGCCGCACCCCATCGCCATCGCGATCGCCATCAGGCACGGCCGCAGCGCCATCCGCGACACCCTCGCCAAGCTCGGCTGCCCCGGCGAGCTCAACAGGGTATGGGAACTCATGAAGGCCCACGGCATGGAAAGGGAGGCGGAATGATCACGGAGGAATTCAAGAGCAAGAAGTCCCGCTCGGTGTTCACCGTATCCGGAAAGACGGAGCGCACCTTCCTCACCGTTTCCGGAGAGGCCGCGACGAACAGAAAAGTGCAGGACGAGGTCGCGCGCATCAGGAAGAGCGGCGCCACGTGGGACGAGGCCGTATGGACCGCGAAGATGCTCGCAGCAACCTACTAGGAGGAATGATGAATTTCGAACGCATAAAGGCACCCGACGGCATCCACGAGGACGTGGAGAGCAACGAGTACAGGACCACGAACGCCGTCGCGCTGGCACTCATCGGCGCATCCGTGGCGGCATCCATCGTCGGCGCGGTGGCGCTCGCGATCATCTTATAAGGAGCACACGATGGCAACTACACGACAGGACATAGACGTCCTCGAACGCAACTACTACAAGGCGAACGTCCAGTGGCTCAGGGCCGCGAGCGAATACGCGACGATGGCGGTCATGCACCAGCGCACGGGCAAGGAGCACGTGGACGAACTCACCCGCCTCGCGGTCGCCCGCAAGTCCGCCCTCGAGGACTGGCAGATGGCAATCACCGGCATGGCGGAGGTCGCCATGTCCGAACTCGGATAGAATTCACAATCAACCGGAGAAACAATCATGGAACAGAACAACAACACCGCCGTGGCGGAAATCCAC
The DNA here is from genome assembly GCF_900129735.1 of Fibrobacter sp. UWCM. Classification (NCBI taxonomy): domain Bacteria; kingdom Pseudomonadati; phylum Fibrobacterota; class Fibrobacteria; order Fibrobacterales; family Fibrobacteraceae; genus Fibrobacter; species Fibrobacter sp. UWCM. Next base: position 2,430 of record NZ_FQWR01000039.1, read on the forward strand.
GAGAACACCGACTTCATGCTCGGACTGCACGAGCTCAAGGCCCGCGCCAACATGGTCTCCCAGATCAAGAAGGAAATCATGAAGAACGGCACCCACTTCGGAGTCATCCCCGGATGCGGCGACAAGCCCACCCTCCTCAAGAACGGCGCCGAGCTCCTCTGCATGGCATTCAAGCTCGCCCCCGAAGCCAAGGTGGAAATCGCCGACCTCGGCAACGGCCACCGCGAATACACCGTCACCACCACGCTCGTGTCCATCGCGACAGGCACCCCGATCGCCACCGGCCTCGGCAGCTGCTCCACCATGGAGTCCAAGTACCGCTACCGCAACGTGTCCGACTTCGAGGTCACGGGACAGCCCATCCCCGCCGACGCGAAGGAACGCAAGCAGGAATACCGCAAGCAGGGCTATGGCATGAAGAAGGTCGACGGCGTGTGGGAATGGGTCCGCTTCAAGGACAGCGCCAAGGCCGAGAACCCCGACATCGCCGACCAGTACAACACCGTGCTCAAGATGGCATCCAAGCGCTCCCTCGTGGACGCCACGCTCAAGGCGACCGGCGGCAGCTGCGAATTCACCCAGGACATCGAGGACATGGCCCCGCAGGGCGGCTATCCCGACTACCAGGAACAGGACGACGGACAGCCCGCCCCGCAGCAGCCCAGGAAGAGCCGCACAGACCCCAAGGCGCAACTCCTCGCGGCCGTGAAGAACTACACGACGAAGCAGTTCGCCTCCATGCTGCAGATGTTCAAGACCCAGGACGCGGCCGCATACGGCAAGCTCGTGGAATGGCTCAAGGAGAGCGGCTGGGAGAAGCCGAACCTCGTGCCCGCCGACCGCTACGCCGACGCGGTGGAAAAGTTCTACACCCTGAAGGAGGAGGTCGAGTACAATGGCTAAGGAAGTAATGATCATCACCGAGGACGACATCAAGGAAAAGCTCGTGCTCGGGGAGTCCGAGATCGCGACACTGAAGTTCCTCGTCGCCAATGCGGGCGTCGAGATGGACGAGGAAACGAAGAGGGCTTTCATCTCGTCCAGGAACGCGAAGGCGGCGTCCATCGTACGCCTGAATGAATTCAAGTGCTGGTGCAAGAAGACCGTCGACTACCTCGACGCAATTTTCAAGCACGCGTTCAATGTCGGCACGTACGAGGAATTCCCCGCCAACGTGAAACTGAAAAACAACGGGAGCTCCCACAAGTTCAAGGACGGCGCCGCGGCAATCGTCGCCGACACCCTGCTGAAGAAGAGGCTCGTGACGAAGGAGCAGCTGTTCGCAGTCCTGAGCGTGGACAATATCGCGAAGGCTTCCGGTCTCAAGAAAGAAAAACTCATGGAAATGTTCCCCGACGTCATCATCGAAGAGAAGAAGTCGGCGACGCTCATCATCTCGTAGGAGGCAATAATGGCATACCTGAACAAAGTGATGCTCATCGGGAACCTCGGCAAGGACCCGGAAATCCGTCTCGGCCAGCAGTCCGGGCGCAAGTGCGTCTCGTTCTCCCTCGCCACCAGCCGCCGCTACCGCGACAACAACGGCGAGCAGAAGGAGGAGACCCAGTGGCACAATGTCGTGGGCTGGGGCAAGGTGGCCGACATCTTCGAGCAGCTCGGCATCCGCAAGGGCACGAGCCTCTACGTGGAAGGCCGCCTCGCGAACCGCAGCTGGACCGACAACAGCGGCCAGAAGCGCTACGCGACCGATGTGAACCTCGAGACGTTCCAGGTGCTCACGCCCAGGAACCAGCAGCCGAACCCATACGCACCGCAGCAGCAGGCGCAGCCCGCGCAGAGCGACGCCCAGGCGTACGGATCGCCGTCCTACGACGACGATGACGACCTGCCCTTCTAGCCGTTTCTCCGGCTAAAGGCGGAGAGGCCCCTTCCGCTGAGGAAAAAAGGGGCACCACGGCATCGCAGGTGCCTGGAGTGGAACTTCCCCATACCATTCCGGCCCGGTTCGAATCCGGGGATGCCTCTAGGGCCGATGGGCGCATGACATACATTGCCAAATCAACACACACGAATTCCGCGCCCGGAAGCCCGAACAGTCACACATCAAACGGAGACACGCTATGAAAAGACAGACAATCACCATGAGCGTCAAGGACGCACGACCCGAAAAGAACGGCGACGAGGAACGCAAATACAGTTTCCGCACCATCGCCGTGGACAACATCCAGGAGAACGGGAACATCCGCCAGGTAGGCGATATCGACGACCTGGCCGCGTCCATCCGGGCGCACGGTATCATCAACCCCATCACGGTCACCAACGACTTCGGGATGTCGACGCAGTACCGCGTCGTCGCTGGACACCGCAGGCTCGCGGCCGCGAAACGCATCGGGCTTGCGAAGGTTCCCTGCCACGTGGTGGACAAGGATTCCGAGGGTCTCGACGAAATCCCGCTCTCCGAGAACATCACCCGCATGGACATGACGCCCTACGAGGAGTGCTTGGCCGTGAAATTCCTTGTCAGCAAGAAGAATACCGTGCAGCAGGTGGCCCGCAAGTTCGGCCGCACGCTCCGCTGGGTGCTGGTCCGCAAGAAACTCGCCGACGCCGGCGACAAGGTGCTGAAGAAGGTCAAGGAAGGCGTAATAGGCCTCGACGCGGCCGCGAAAATTGCCGACCTCCCGGACAACGTCTTCAAGCGCGAGCTCGAAAGCTGCTACCGCACGGACAAGTATTTCATCGACGGAGTCCTGGACCGTTACCACAAGGACCTGAGCCACGCACCGTTCGAGCACGAAGCCTGCCTCAAGTGCGACAATTGCAGCTCATGCCAGGCGGACCTGTTCGAGAACGAACCGAAGGCCTACTGCCTGGACCCTAACTGCTGGGCACGCAAGGCCAAAAAGGCAGCCGAAGCTAAGGTGAAGAAACTCCAGGAAGAAGGCAGGAACGCCCGCCTCGGCAAGTTCTCCAGTTACGGTGTAGACTGCATGGACGAAGCCGACAAGTTTGAAATCGGCAAGTATGACAGCAAGGGGCAGGAACAGGCCAAGGAAGCGGGCATACAGAAGAGAATCCTTGTCGACGCTGCTACTCTCAAGACGTACGAATACTTCGACAAGCGCGACCTTCCCGACTACCACGAAATGACCGAAGAGGAACGCGAGGCCGAAGAAGAAAAGGAAAGAAAGGAATTCCGGTTCCGCGAAACAAAACAAGACATGACGAAAATCCGTCTCCGCAAGGCCATCGCGAGAAAGATCCAGAAAGGCGACAAGGATGACGTGATTGCACTGCTGCTCTTTCGCTGCTACGACCTTGACGACACAATCGACGAATCGCAGCATGACCTTCTCGGAATCAAGACCGACGAAGACCGTTGCGCAGGACTTTCCGACATCGACGACCAGGTCAGGCCTTGCGACATCCACGACGCTGTTCTCGGCAGCGTCGAACACATCCTCGAGAGAACCTACGATATCGATATTCTCCGGAAGATGTACTCCATCATCACTTACGGCGACCCGAAGGAAGCCGAACCCGTGGACGACGAAGTCGAGGACGAACTGAGCCGCAAGAATGCGGAAAGCGAACACGACGAAGAAGAGGAGGACGCCGATGAGTAACGAAGAACGCCCGAGGTCCGCCATGTTCCAGGCGACATCGCTCATGCTCGACGCCATGCGCGACCTCAAGGAAAAGAAAATCTCCCCGCAGGAAGGCGCCACCATCGCCATGCTCGGGAAGGGCGTGTGCGACATGGCCAGGGAAGCCTGCAACTTCGTGAAGGCCACCGGCTTCATCCCCGTGGATTCCGCGTTCGGCTCCGACCTTCGCGAAATCGAGCCGAAGGTGTCCCGCGAGGCCCTCCAGGAGCAGCAGGCGCGTCTCGAGGCGCAGGGCATGAAGTACATCCCGTCGAAGCGGGAAAGGGCGGACTTCTAGCATGCAGACGATCGAAGAATACAAGGCCTACACCCGCCAGCTGGAAAACGAGGTGGGCAAGTGGCACCGGGCCTACGACGCGCTCATGGTCGAGCGCAACCAGATGGCTGCAACACTGGCCGAAAACAAGAAGATCATCGAAACCATGGCTGCGGAACTTGACGAGCTTCGCAAACACGAAGTCGAATGGGACTTATCGAAAGCGCGAATCAGGGAACTCGAAACCGAAAACAAGCAACTCAAAGGAGAATGACATGTTCATCAAGATTTCCAAGACCGACTGCCAGAACATTGTAAACCAAAATTTACGTGGGGGGGGGTAACTCCGAACTCGAAGTAGCGCTGGCCAAGAAGTGCCTCGCTCTCTATGACAAACTCGGCCAAATCAACAACGAGCGCAACGAATACTTCGAAGCCATCTACTCGGCCACGGTCAAGTTCGAAAAGGCCACGAAGGGGGCGCTGAGGCACAAGAGGGCGGCAAACCTCGCAAGGGACAGCAAGGCGCACTTCGCCACGGCCGTAAAGCTGGACGATGAACTGAAGGAACTCGCAACAGAGGGATAGCATGATCAACTACTGGAAAGAGGCGGAAATCGCAATGCTGCGGGAGAACATCCTGCCGCCAGGAAGGAAGCTCAAGAGCGCCTACACGAAGGCGTTCAGGCTCGGCATCTGCTTCTGCCCGGTCACGAAGAAGTCCTTCAAGGCACAGCGGGAGCAGGCCGCCTACGTCACGGGCTCCGTCATCAGGGAACTGCAGAAGACGGGCAAGGTGCGGGCTACCGCGAGGAAGTACGGCATCTCCTATACCACCGTGATGGAGATTGCCAGCAAGGCCGGAATCAAGGTGAACCCGGATTCCCTGCAGAAGCGGGCCGAGACCATCGTGTTCGAGGGCAGGAACTACGCGTGGCACGATTCCGGATACTACTGGCGCTGCACAACCGGCAAGCGGGAAAGCCTCGCCAGGGTGCTCTACGAGCGCGCCCACGGCCCCATAAAGGGCCGCAAGGTGGTCGTGTTCAAGGACGGCAACAGGTACAACCTGGACGTGTCGAACCTCGTTTGCATGACACCGAGCAGGCAGACGAAGGAACGCCACGAGAAGGACCCGCTCTATCGCGCCTCGTGCATAGCGGGGCTCGCCCTCGGCAGGCTCCGCACTCAGATCAACGAGACTGTAGACCCCGAATTGAAAAAGAAAAATGAAGGAGGCCGACAATGGCAACGATTTATTACAAGGGAATGGAACTTCAATCTATCAACGAATGTAAAGTTTTTGAAGAACCGCGAGAAATGCTGGTTTGGAACGAAAGCTATACAAGACCGATTGAAAAATTGGTATGCGCGATAATCCCATACCGTCGCGAAGGAAGTGTCATCACAAGAGGAGGGGCTTTCGAGTATTGTGCAGAAATTCCCGAAGAACCGAAGCCTCGCAGGGCTACCAACCGCGAGTTAGCGAAGTGGCTGGCACAGGGGAAAGGTGAATGGGGAATCAGTAAATTCGGAGTCATTGAGAAAGCCGAGATAGGATGGTTTTATGACACTGGATACGAAAAACAAACTTTGCAGTCTGAATTGCGAGTCCGCAAGTGGGACGATACCGAGTGGCACGAGCCCACGGTGGAATACATGGGTCTGGAGAAGTAGAATGTTTTATATCGGTTTTTTGGTAGGATGGGTTGTCGGGATTCTTTCAGCGTTGTTGTTCCTCTACATCATCCGTCGAGAGACAGAATCCGTAGCGGACGGAAAGCGCGTCTGCACCAACGGGAAAGAAGAGTTTGAACCCTGCGATCCTTTCTACGTCAATGTCAAAACGGGAGAGTATGAATTTCGAAGCAGCCTGATACGGGAATACGGAAAGGATGAATTTGCACGCATGGTCGCATACGGAGAATATGTAAACGAATTAAGATACCAAAAACAACAACCGCCGAAGAGGCAAAGGAAACAAACAAATGTCTAACAACCACGAACCGAACCGCGCTCAGCGCAGAGCAATGATTTTCGGGTGGACGCCCGTTTCGCCCAAAAACGACATCGCAAGCGTCGTCAACGGCACCAAGCATAGAAAGCCCTACCAAATCAAACTCATCAACAAGCGCCTTGCCAGCAACGGCTTGAGGACCATCCGCGCATAGCGCAAAGGAAAAGACAAATGGATAACAATAACGAAAAAAAAGAAATTCCGGAAAACCTGTTCGAAATGCTGAACTGTCTCCGCAAAAAGCGCGAGGAAACACCGAGCGAGAAAATCCTGAAGCTCGCGCTCGAACGCGACAAGGTGTATGACCGTTGCAAGTCCTTGAGCGCAGAAATCAAGGAAGCGAAGGAAAAGAACCAGGATTACAACTTCCTCACGATCCAGTTCAACCACATGGACGATTACAAGAAAGTCCTCGGCGACCAGATCAAGAAACTCATCGACGAAACCTAACAAGGAGTAAACAAAATGAAAGCGACAAAGAAACCCGTAACCATCGAATGCTTCAAGTACGATGGCGACCTCAAGAACGGCAACGGCGAATACTACGTTCCCGAATGGGCCGTGGAAGCCGAAAAGAACGGTACTATCTTCTTCAAGGACCAGGGAGAAATGTACATCAAGACGCTCGAAGGCGACCGCCACGCAAGCGTCGGCGACTACATCATCCGTGGCGTGAACGGCAAACTGTGCCCCTGCAAGCCGGACATCTTCGAGAAGACGTACGACATTGTGGACTCCGGCAACCGTGTGCGCGAATTCAAGGAGACCAAGCACAACCTCCTCACGACCAAGTACACGAAGGTCCTGGAAGAGTCCGAGTACCAATACAACGCCCCGCACACCTTCCGGGTTATCAAGGCACAGGAAGAAACCTCCGAAGAACACAAGGGCGAGAACCTCGTGCTCTCCGAGATCCACTTCCAGGAAGGCCCCATCAAGGAATGCGGCGTGAATGGCGTCTGCAACGAAGATCTCCTCGTGATGGTTATCCGTCGCCTTCAGGGATTCCAGGAATCCAAATACAAGTGCCGCGAAAACGCCATGGCGATTACCAAAATCGAGGCGGCTTTGCTGTGGCTGCGTAAGAGAACGATGGCCTGTGAAAATCGCGGAGTTGAAGGGACGCACATGGTGTAAGAAAACAGTGGCTGTAGCTTAATTGGTTAAAGCGCGGCTATACCCCGAATGTCGGTTCGACTCCGATGAAAGAAAGGTGTCAAGGGTCACACGCGGGAAGAAGGTGCCGAAGGTTGCGGGTTCGACTCCCTCCAGCCACATAAACCAGAAGGATATTCGATGAATTCAAACATAAAACCGTTAAAACTCATCAACAACGAGGCGTATTACACATTCGGACAGGCTGTGCAACTCTTGCCTTTCTCTGGTCGTACGCTATGCAGGGAAATCGCTCGTAGAAAGATACGTTCTCTTGAGATGGGGACAGGAAAATTTTTTAAGCCAGAATGGATTGAGGAGTATATCGAAAAACATATCAAGCAGCCAAAGGCGGCTCCGCATTTAGGTAAAAAGGAAATGTAATATGGACGTAAAACTTAATTCCGAAATGATCGATCCTGAAAAGGACTTGATGCCTGTGATGGACGAAATCTACTATACTTTCACCGGCGCTATGAAGATGACCGGACTCAAGGAAAGTTCACTCCGCAACGAGATGAAGGAAAAGCGCATCCGTGTCTTCAAGCACCCTGTTCGCGACCTTTTTTCGAGGGCGGCCATCGAGGAGTGGACAATCAACAGAACCGTCAGGCCAGATTACAAAAAAAAGTAGTACATGTCCATAACGCTTGTACAGAAGAACAAGTCAAAGGGTATCCTCACCTGGTACGCCCGAGTTCCTGACCCGTTGGCGAGGGGGTCGGTGCATTTCTTCAGTCTGGGTACCACGAGTCGC
>NZ_FQWR01000015.1:0-94020 GCF_900129735.1 Fibrobacter sp. UWCM
GTATACCACTTAACAAGAAAAAAGGATATATTTTAACTTAACCGGTAATGAATATGGTTGTTCATGAACCCACTATTAAAAAACCTACAAATCCATTTTTACCCTAACCAATCCCTTTGCTTATAGCGAATCTCTCCTTTTCTAATCCCTACTTGTCGCTTTTTCTTCTGTTGCAATCCCTACACAGCATCTGACAGTTTGCATCGATTGTCGGGCCGCCTTCGCACCAGGTCATCACCTGTCAATATGTACGGATAAATTCCTTTTTTGTTGGTCACGTCATCATCCTTGATGAGCCCGGCGTTGCGGCCTTTGGACACTTAGCTCTTTAGTGCTTATGTGTACATGGCCACCTTTAGGTGGTGCGGGACACTTCCCCCTTTATACAACGTCGAATTTTTACACAGATCAAATCTGCGTTAAAAGGCGTTAAAGCAGCAAATTTTATTACGCACAAACTAATATATTGCAGACTAAACGTCCACAAGCAAGGCATTTGGTCTGCTATTTTGGCAAAAAAGCCTTGCGGATTATTTGCGCGGGCACCTAGCGATTTTCACGCAAATACTTGATGGCGGCAAGGCCCGCAATGGCGCCCTCGCCCACGGCGACAGCGACCTGCAACGTACCGCCGGTGCAGTCTCCCGCGGCAAACAGGCCGGGAACCGTCGTCATGTAATCCTTGTCCAGCACGACGCTGCCGCCGTCGAAGGCGGCTCCCGCCTTCCGCGCAAGATCCATGGCACTTGCGCTGCCGAGGGCGACAAACAGTCCGTCGAGTTTCAGTTCCTCGCCATCATCGAACTTTACGCCGCCAAACGTTCCCTCGCCCACAAGACCCGCGAGCTTTCGCTTGTCAATCCTTACTTTGTCTGTAAATTCAGCCGTCGGTTCCGCACCATTCGTAAGGAGCGTCACACTTCCGACCACATTCAGGAGTTCATTGCATTCATGCAGGGCGTACTCGCCCGACCCAAGAACCGCGACATCCTTCCCGCGGTAAAAGAACGCATCGCACACCGCGCAGTAGCTCACGCCGTGGCCTTCCATCTCGGCCATACCCGGGAGAGGAGTCTTCTTGCGGGCAGAACCCGTCGCCATGATGCACGCGCGACCACGGTACTCGCCCTTGAGCCCCGTCGCCACGAATTCCTTCCCGTCGAAGAACAGGTCGGTCACCTCGTCGTCTACAAGGTTCGCCCCGAGCCGCTCGGCCTGTTTCTTGCCCACCTCGAACAGTTCTGACCCGCTCAGCGGCTTTTCCAGGCCATAGTAATTCTCTATCATGTGCGCCTTTTCGAGCGCACCGGCGCCCTTCCCAACCAAGATAACGTCCAAACCGGCACGCAACGCATAAAGCGATGCCGAAACGCCCGCCGGGCCCTGACCAATAATCAACATATCTGCCATAAATACCTCTCGTTGTAAAAATACGAAATTTCTACACATATTTTTTACACTTGTTTTCAAAAAGCGGTTTTGCATACGGGACAAATTAAGTTATTTTAGATAATAGAATAGAGGATTTTATATGGAATGTAAAAAGCCCCGCGACATGTTCGTCGAAGCAGGCTACGGCCCCAACTTCGCCGACCAGCTAATCCAGAACGCATTCAGCAAACTCTTCGAAGGTGACCCCATCGACGAGCGCGTGTGCTTTGATGCCGCCGACGACATGGCATACATCATCGACATCGGCCACGACGACATCCGCTCCGAGGGCATGAGCTACGGCATGTTCATTGCCGCCCTCACCGGCCACGACAAGCTTTTCCAGAAACTCTGGAACTTCGCGAAAAAATACCTGCGCAACGACGACGGCCCGCACAAGGGCTACTACTCCTGGCAAGTCTCCACCACCGACTTCTCGATGATGGACCCGGGGGCTGCCCCCGACGGCGAGGAATACATCGCGGCAGCCCTCCTCATCGCCGCAAAGAAGTTTGTCCGCGACGACTACAAGCAGGAGGCCATCGAACTCATCAACTGGATCAAGAACAAGCCGTTCAACGAACTCGTGGGCCCGATGATCGACCCCGAAAGGAAGCTCATCAAGTTCTCGCCCGTGCTGGGCAACGACTTTACCGACCCGAGCTACCACACCATCGCGTTCTACCGCGCCTACGCCGACGCGACCGGCGACAGCGAGTGGCTCGAAATTGCGAAGAACAGCATCGATTACCTGAAGAAGGCCGCCCACCCCGAAACCGGCCTCTGCGGCGACTATTCCGAATACGACGGCACCCCGAAGGCAATGCCCTGGTTCCCCGAAAGCAACTGCTTCAGCGGAGACGCCTGGCGCGTTGCGCTCAACCTGAGCCTCGACTACGCACTCTTTGGCGGCGACGAGAGCGAGAAGGAAATCTGCACGCGCCTGCTGAACTTCTTCGAGAACAGGAGACCCTACCTCTCTGACTACGCGACCGACGGCGGGCCCTACCCGCGCCAGGGCCGCAACGCCACGCCGGGCATTATCGCGATGAACGCGGCCGCCACGCAGGTACTCGATTCCGAAGACCCGCTGGTAAAGCCCTTCGTCAAGGACCTCGCGGCACTTTCCGTCCCGTTCCGCTTCTGGCGCTACTACGACGGCATGCTCTACATTATCGGGCTCTTGGCCACCGCCGGTAAGATTGAATTCTAGAACAAGGAGAACACGATGAAACAGAGAACCATCCTCATTGGCGCTACCCTTGCGGCAGCACTTGCATTCACCGCCTGTGACGACATCCGCGTGCAGGAATTCCCCGACGGAAAGGTGCGCATGGAAACCACCTACGTCAAGGACAAGAAGCAGGGCCTCGAGAAGGAGTACTACAACAACGGCACGCTCCGGCGAGAGACCACCTACAACGCCGACCGCAAGGAAGGCCTGCAGAAGGAATACTACGAGGACGGCACGCTCCAGGCCGAAACCCCGTTCGCCGACGGCTACATCGAGGGCGAAGTCGTGAAGTACCACAAGAACGGCAAGCTCGCCTCCAAGGCCAAGTACCAGAAGAACAAGCAGATTGAATTCGGCGAGGTGTTCGACCCCGACGGAACTCCCGCGACCGACGGCAGCTACAAGGACCCGCGCGACGGATACGCCTACCAGTGGATTCGAATCGGCACGCAGCTCTGGACCGCAGAGAACATGAACTTCGGAACCTTCGAAGGTTCCGTGTGCAACCAGTGCAACCACTGGGGCCGCCTCTACAACTTCGAGAACGCGAAGAAGGCCTGCCTCGATGGTTTCCACATGCCCACCAAGGATGAATGGAAAACACTCCTCACCTTCGCCGAGACAAGCGGCAAGGCCGGCACCGTGCTCAAGGCCGGCTTCGGCTGGGACCCCATCAAGGAAGGCGGCAACGACTACGGCAACGGCAAGGATGAACTCGGGTTCGGCGTGAAGGCCGGCGGCGCACACTTCGCGAAGAGCGATGTTCCGCTGAAGGAACGCAAGTTCGAAGATGCCGGCAAGAAGGCCTACCTCTGGACAGCCGAAGGCGAAGTGCTCGTGTTCTACCACGACAAGGACATCGCGAAGTTCGAGAAGTTCAATCCCGAATTCGGCGCGAGCCTCCGCTGCCTGAAAGACTAGGCAACAATGTGAAATGTGTAGTGAGGAATGTGGAATGAAAAATTGCTCCGGCCAAACCGGAGCGATTTTTTTCAACGAGAAACTTCTTTCGTCTTTCGTCTATAGCAAGTCTCGCAGAGACTTGCGTCCTTTCGTCTAAATCACGTCGTATATTCCGCGTTGATCTTCACGTAGCCGTAGCTCAGGTCGCAAGTAAACGCGCTTGCGGATGCCTGCCCAATGTTGAGCACGAGCGTTACTTTGTATTCACGCTGGCGCACCACGGCATGGAGTGCCGCCGTCTGGGACTCGTCGAGCTGGAGCGGGCGCCCGCCTTCCAAGACCTTCACGTCGCCGAAGTACAGGTCGGTGTGTTCGGCCACCATGTTGCAACCGCTGGAACCCGCGCTGCTGAGGATGCGGCCCCAGTTCGGGTCTTCACCGAACATCGCGCACTTCGCAAGGTTGCTGGTACCGATAAAGCGTGCCATGCGGAGAGCTTCCTCGTGGCTTTCGGCCTTCTCGATACGCAGTTCGATAAGCTTGGTGGCACCTTCGCCATCACGCACGATGTCTTTTGCGAGGCTCTGCATGATGAGCATGAGAGCAGCACGGAACTCGCCCTGTTCGCTCAAGCTCAGGTCTTCGTAACGGAGTCCGCTCATGCCGTTTGCTAGCAAGATGCACGTGTCGTTCGTGCTCGTGTCGCCGTCCACCGTAATCGCATTGAAGGAATCGGCGATGTCGGCACGGAATTCGGCGAAGAAGTCTATGGGGAGCGAGATGTCGGTCGTGATGAAGGCAAGCATCGTCGCCATGTTCGGGTGAATCATGCCCGAACCCTTGCAGGCGCCGCCAATCGTAATCACGCCCTTCTCCGTCTGGATTTCCACGGCGTGGCTCTTGAGGGCAAGGTCGGTCGTGAGGATTGCGCGCCCGAATTCCTCGGAAGCATCGGCATGCAGTTTTTCCACGAGCTTCGGGATTCCAGCCTCGATCTTGTCCATCGGCATCAGGTGGCCAATCACGCCCGTGCTGCAAACGAGCACGCTCTTCGGGGTAAGGCCAAGAGCCTCCTCGGTCATCACGGCCATGCGTTCGGCATCCTTGTAGCCCTGTTCGCCGGTACAGGCGTTCGCGTTGCCGCTGTTCACCACGACTGCAGTCGCGAAGTGTGCGTGTTCAAGCGCAGCCTTGTCGTACAGTACCGGAGCGGCCTTCACCTTGTTGGTGGTAAAAACGGCGAAACAGCGGGCCGCCTTCTCGCTTTTCAAAAGCGCCATGTCGGCGTTACCGCTGGCCTTGATGCCAGCGCAAATTCCAGATGCGGTAAAGCCCTTGGGTGAGCAAACGCCGCCTTTTTCCAGCACAGTGTACATAGTATCTCCTAAAAAGAAGCTTTCTTTGCGATTCGGGGCTCGCAACGCCCGTTAAAATTTTTACCTTGTAGAGCATGGAAAAGATCAAGTTTACACAGGAAGCTTTCGACAAGCTCATCAAGGACCTAGAAAATTTAAAAAATGTTGAACGCCCGCGCGTATTGCAGGAACTGGTTGATGCCCGTGCGCAAGGCGATTTGAGCGAAAACGCCGAATACCACGCAGCGAAGGAACGCCTTTCCTCCATCGACAACATCGAGATGCCCAGGCTCCAGGACCAGATTGCCCGCGCCGAAGTCGTCGCGTTCGACCCGAATTCCGACACCATCCGCTTTGGCGCGAAGGTCACGCTCCTCAACGCAAAGACCAAGAAGAACGTCGTGTACCAGCTGGTGAGCCCCGAAGAGGCAGACGCCCTCAACGGCAAAATCAGCTTCAAGAGCCCCATCGGAGCCGCCCTCATGGGCCAGAAGAAGGGCGAAACCATCGAAGTCACGACCCCGAGGGGCGTAAACAAGTTCCAGATTATCGACTTCAGCTAACTGGACCCGCAGATGATTATTGCGCTCATCGGCAATGACGATTTCTCGAAGGACATGCGCATCGAGAAATTCCTGCAAGATACCCTCGGCGACCGCAAGGACGACCCGATGGCAAAGCAGATTCTGTTCGCGACGGACCCGAACATCGCCTCCATCGCGGAGTCGGTCATTACCGCGTGTGACAGCGTATCCATGTTCTCGCCCGAACAGACGGTCGTCGTCCGCAAGGCCGACGAACTCAAGGCCGACGACACGCGCGAACTCACCAAGTGGCTGAGCCACAAGCCCAACTGCACACTCCTTTTCGAGTTCTCGAAACTCGACGGGCGCGGGGAACTGTACAAGACGCTCAAGAGCGTGGGCGAAATCGAGAAATTCGACGAACCACCCCAGTACAAGATGGCCGACTGGATTGCGGCCGCAATTCCCTCGCACTTCAACAAGGCAATCGACAGGGACGCCTGCTACTACCTCGCCGACGCGCTCGGCAACAAGACGAAAATCGTCTGCGAGGAAGTCGAGAAGGTCCTGATGTACGACCCCAACTGCAAAAAAATTACGCTCGACCTCGTGAAATCCATGGTGGTTCCGCAGCGCAAGAACGCGTCGTACGAAATAAACACGCCGTTCGGGCTACGCGACGTGAAGGCATACACCCGACTGCTGAACGAAATGTTCAGGAACGGCGTGGAAGCAGTCCCCATAGTCGCATCGCTCTACTACTACGCCATTGACCTGCTGAACTTCATGACCCTGACCGAAAAGAAGATGTCACCTGCCGATGCCGCAAAGGCCATGGGCAAGAACGACTACGTGTTCAACAAGCTGGGGCGCGCCCCGGAATGCGCCAAGCGCTGGAGCAAGCCCCTGCTGTGCAGGGTAATTCGCCGCCTCTCCGATATCGACTACGAAATCAAGAGCGGAAAGTGCAGCACGAAGATCGCGCAGGAACTCGCGCTCGCTGCCCTCGTCGTGCGGTAGTGCAACTAGGGACGGCATACGCACGGCTGGCCCTCCCTCTCTAAAACAATTCCAATATAAACAGAGAAGCCCGCTTGGAGCGGGCTTCTTAAGTTCTTGGAAGAACGGCTTAGTTCCAGTCGTCCTGGACGTCGTTTGCAGCAGGTTCCGGTGCGGCGGGAGTTTCAGCAGCGGGCTCGGATGCCGGAGCAGGTTCTACGGCAGGGGCAGGTTCCTGTGCAGAAGCGGGTTCAGCGGCAGGTGCCGGCTGTGCCGCAGGTGCGCTCTGAGCAGCGGGCTGTGCTGCAGGAGCAGCCTGTTGTGCAGGCTGTGCAGCCGGAGCCGGCTGTGCAGGCTGTTCCACCTTCTGCATCTGCGGAGCGCCCTGTTCAGCCACTTCGGCGGAAGGTTCGGAAAGTTCCACGTTGCCGATGTAATTGCGGATAATGCGCGGGGTCACGAAGATCACGAGGTCCTTCTTGACCACGGAATGACGCGTATACTTGAAGAGGTTGCCGAAGAACGGAATGTCCTTGAGGAACGGAATGCCGCTCTCGGATTCCTGGGTCTCGTTACGGGTCAGGCCGCCGATAATCACGGTCTCGCCGTCAGCCACCACGACCTTCGTCTTGGCTTCCTGCGTACTGATCACGATTTCGCCCTTGGAGTCGTAATCGTAGGAGTTGTTTTCCGGGTGCAGGTCAAGCAAGATGCGGTTGTCGCCCGAAACGTGCGGGGTAACCGTCAGCTTGATACCGGTTTCGACGAGCTGCGTAGAAGATTCACCGCTATCGTCAATCACGCGGATAGAAACCTTGTCACCCATGAACACCTGGGCTTCGGTATTGTCGAGCGTAGAGACCTGCGGGCTCGCGAGCACTTCGGTAGAAGCGTCACCCATCAGGCTCGACACGGCGAGCTTCAGGTTGTTGTCGAACAGGCTCGTAGTAATAGTCGTTGCGGCACCGCTAACAGCAGGCGTTGCACCGTTGTTCGGGAAGGACGTAACCATGGCAGCGCCACGGCTAGACCCAGCCTGGCTTCCGTAAGTACCGTTTGCCGCACCCGGAGTCATAGAGACGTTGTTGCCGAGCATCGCGCTCCAGTCCACACCGAGTTCGCGGGCGCGCTGGCTGTTCACCACCACGAGCTTCGCAGTAATCATGATCTGGAGGGTTTCCACGTCAAGTTCGGTAAGGGCGTTTTCCATCTGCTCGATCTTAGAATCGGTATCGTACACGATAATGGAGTTCGTGCGTTCCACGACGGTGATACGGCCACGACCGCTCTTCATGCTTTCGAGCACCTTCACGAGTTCGTCGGCCTTCGCGTGGTGAATCTGGAAGTTCTTGCGTACGAGCGGAGCAGTATCTTCCTGCTGCTTTTCCTCGTCGGCAATCTTCTTCTGCTTGGCCTGGTAAGTACTCTGGCGCTGAACCACGATGTACTTGTCCTGAATAACCCAGGTGAGGTCATTGATTTCGCAGATAATGTCGAGCGTTTCCTGCCAGGTCTTCTTGGTGACCTTGATGCTCATCTTGCCCTTCACGTCGGGGGCAAGCAAGATATCGACACCCGCAACCACAGAAACAGAGCGGAACACGGCACTGAAGTCAGTGTCCACGAACGAGAAGTCGTACAGCTTCTTGTTGGGTTCCACGGAACCCGACGCGGGGGCAGCACAGACCGAGGAGAGTCCCACTACCAGGGACAGGACCATGAGTATTTTAATCAGCTTTTTCACTTTTGACCCCCAAATTTATCGGGAAGACCCATAGAGTAGCGACGGCTCACGCCAAATTCTTGAATAAGGAAGAGCACGTCTGTTTGTGTGATTTTAAGAACTTTTCCGTTGAGAATCTTGTCGCCTTCCTTAAGCGTGTAGGATATGGAAGGATTCTTGGATTCCACGAGGAGCGCCATCGGGACATCGGATTCCCAGATAATACCGACAAGTTCGACCTGGTCAATGTTGATGCCTTCTTCCACGAGGCCCTTGATTTCGACAAACGGGTCACGACGGCCGAAGGAACTGTAGGTCACGCGGTCATCGTAGAGGCCATCGAGCTGGCTGCCAGCAATCTCGCCATTCTCGGAAACAATCTCGCCCCTTTCCTTGTCGACCTGCTTGAGGCGCTCCGTCTGCACGGCGGAAAGTTCATCCATGTAACTGACCGCGCGCTTGTTCACGAAACCGATGTGGCTACCGAACTGCACCTTGCAATAGAGGCCCGAAACATCGAGGCTCACGAGGCGGTCACCGAAGGTGAGGCGCTTGAGCACCTGCGAGTTGTCATTGGGCGCGGCAAAGAGTTCAATTTCGTCGGCGACGACAATGAGTTCACGTACCACAGGGCGCAGGTGGAATGTCTGCGAACCCGAGACGAGCTTCTTGCTTTCCTTGTCGTGCTTGCTCACGAAGGTTTCAAAGGAGGGCTTTTCTTCGGCCGACTTCATCCAGTCGCGCACGAAGATTCCATCCGGATGGGCGCTCCAGAAGAGGAAGCCATCCTTCTTGATAGTCGTTTCCCGGACCTGCAAAATAAGTGCACCTTCCTGCACCACGATAACGGGCTTCGCGTTCTGCTGCAACTGCACCTTGAGGCCGTTCGCACCCCAGGTCACGTGCTTCACGAGCGTACCCGCACCGATCTTGAACACCGGCGACTTTTGCGGGCCTGCAAGCCCGATAACAATCGTACCCGCCTTGTCCGGGCCAGTCACGTTCTGCAGTTCAATCGGGGTGGTCGCCACCAGGCGGAACTGTTCCATGCCGGAACCCACGAGCACCGTCATTTCCTTCAGGTTCGGGAGGAGTGCAGAAATCTTGCCGCCTTCCTTGATAGCCTTGTCGAGGTTCTTCTGTTCCTCGGCAATGCGCTTCTCTTCTTCCTTCGCGGCCTTTTCTGCAGCCTTCTTCTCTTCGAGGGCGCGCTTCTCGGCATCTTTCCTTTCGGCAGCCTCGCGCTTGCGTTCCTCGAGAGCAGCCTTTTCCGCAGCCTTCTTTTCTTCGAGGGCACGCTTTTCAGCCGCCTTCTTCTCTTCGGCAAGGCGCTTCTTTTCTTCGAGAGCTGCCTTTTCCGCGGCCTTCTTCTCTTCGGCTAAACGCTTCTTTTCTTCGGCGGCAGCCTTTTCTGCGGCCTTCTTGTCGAGAGCGGCCTGCTTTTCGGCAGCCTTCTTCTCTTCGGCAAGGCGCTTCTTTTCTTCAAGGGCAGCCTTCTCGGCGGCCTTCTTTTCTTCGGCGGCACGCTTCTTCTCTTCGAGGGCGGCCTTTTCAGCAGCCTTCTTCTCTTCGGCAGCGGCCTTCTCGGCAGCCTTCTTGCGGTCAGCAAAGAGCTTCGAGAGCGTCCAGGCCTTCCCGCCCTTGCCGGCGAGTTTCAGCATAAAGTCCGACTTGTTGAGAGCAATCTCGTTCTTGTCAGATTTAATCGCAGAACCGACAATCAAGTCAATCTTCAAGAAATCCGTCCCGCGGAAGGGTTCCTTGTAGACCTTCATGGACTTGACCCATTCCGAGGAGGGGTCAATTTCAAACGCACCCATGCCAAGAGCGAACTCACTCGTCGAAAAACCGAGGGTAAGCTTGTGCGACTTGGCATCGTACTTCTGGAAGAATGAGGGCAAATCCTTGTCCGAGGCAAACTTGAACGTGACGGCGCAATTGCTCTTATCGCAACCGAAACTCACATCCTTAATCTGAGCAGCGTTCACGGCCACCGCGACGAACAGGAACAAAGTAATTAATTTGTTCATCATCATGGGCCAACCTTCTTGGATGTATAGGTGGTCAGGTTAAACGACACCGACACCGTAATGGGAGTCCAGCCGTGGGTTTCCGCCTTCTGGAGTTCGGCGGCAATTCCCGAGTAGCGGTTCAACCTGAGGTTCGTAATCGCCGTCGGGTAATTGAAGTTAGCGATTTCCGCAAACAGGTAGCCCAGCATGTGGTAACCCGAGTTGACCGCGATGGAGTAACGGTTCTCGATGTAGTGTTCCTTCTGGGAAGAACCTTCCGGATTGAACTTCTGGATCTGCACGCCCGAACTGCGTAGCACGGCATACAAATCCTGCAGGCGCAGCGGAACCTTTTCCTCTTCGGGGAACATTTCCTTCAGCTTTTCGAAATCCTTCTCGGCCTGCACCAGCTGCAGTTCAAGTTCCGCAATGCGGTGCTTCTTCGCGTTAATCTTGTCGAGTTCAGCCTGTGCAGTGCTGAGTTCAGATTCTAGTTGCTGCTTCCTTTGTACATACGGGTTATACACGTAATCCCATGTGTAGTAGACAAGACCCGCAATAAGGAGACATATAACAATCAGGTATATGTTCTTCTTGTCTTTAAAATCGAAATTACCCATACTAGCCCTCCCCCAGGTCCTGCTTCAGGACTATCTTGATGGTAAAGCTATACGCTTCCTCGCCATCGACCTTGGTGGTAGCGATAGTCAGGAGCGACACCTTCTCAACGCTTACCTGCTTCTCAAGCTTGACCATGTACTCGGCCACTTCCGAGAAGTCAAACGTCATGCCCTTCATCTCGAGGTTGTCTTCCGACACCTGGTTGAGGCTCGTGAGCCACATGTTGGGCGGCAGCACCGACGACACGTTCTCGAACAGAACCACCCAACGACGCTTGCTCACCTGGATGCTCTTGAGCGCGTTGATTTTCGTATTGACAATCGCCTGTTTCTGTTCGAGGTCGCCAATCTTCGTGAGCAATGGACGTTCGCGTTCGACTTCTTCCTTCACGCGAGTCACATCGTTCTCAAGGTTCATGATTGTTTCGTCAATCAAAATGTTCGCGTACACGAACCCGACAATAGCGACAATCAATGCCAGCGTAGGCCAAACAATGCGGCGGTCAGTAATCCACGAAAGATCCTTCTTGACCTTGCGGTACTCCGGAGGCAAGAGGTTAATCGAAATGCATATCGAACGCTTTGCGACGTTCTTCGCTTTCGTCTTCGTCTTAGTCTTTGTTTTCTTTTCTGCCATTAGTCAAACTTCCTCATAGCAAGCCCAAGCGCTGGCGCAAGGATGTTGGATAAAGCGAGGGACACGCCCGATTCGCCCACCACGCTCGCATCACATTCAACGTAACGGAACGGGTTCACGGTGTCGGTCTCTATGCCGGAACGTTCGGCGATATATTCCTTCAAGCCCTTGATGGAGGCGCCACCGCCGCCGAGCAAGATCTTGTTCAGCGGTTCGGAATCTTCCGAAGAAGAGTAGTAGCGGATACCGAATTCCACCTGGGCCATAATGTCTTCAAAGGCAAGCTTCAGGGCCTCTTCCACTTCGGCTTCGGCAAACCCGTCCACGATGCCCAGATCGCCCGTCTCGAAAATCTCGTGGCACTTGGCGGCATCGACACCGAGCGTCACGCCGAGCTTTGCAATAATCATGTCGATCGAGCCACCGGTCATGGCACGCATGGAGTGGAACTTGCCCTGCTGGATGAACCCGATGCTCATCTTCTTTTCGCCGATATTGATGACGGCGGTAGTCTGCTTGAGGTCTTCTTCGGAAGCGGTCGCCGTGTAGGCGTTCAAAAGGCCGAAGATATCGACATCCATCGCGGTAAGCTTGAGCCCCTTCACGGTGAAGAACTGGGCCCAGGAATCAAGAAGCGCGTTTTTCGCGGCAACGACGTTCGCCTTGACTTCCTCGCCTTCGCGGGATTCAATCTCGTAGTCAATCACGTTGTCCTGGTCATCGAAGGGCGGACGGGACTGCGCGGTCTGGAGAATAATCGCCGACTCGTTGCCGTTCTTCGGCACCTTCACGCTAATCCTGTCGACCAGCACGCCGCCGACGCCAGCACCGCAGTTCACGCATGCGACAATATCGGT
Organism: Fibrobacter sp. UWCM; assembly: GCF_900129735.1. Taxonomy (NCBI): domain Bacteria; kingdom Pseudomonadati; phylum Fibrobacterota; class Fibrobacteria; order Fibrobacterales; family Fibrobacteraceae; genus Fibrobacter; species Fibrobacter sp. UWCM. The sequence goes on from NZ_FQWR01000015.1 coordinate 12,296, forward strand.
ATTGGCATCGCGGGTATGGCGCATCATCATCTTGGTGAGCGCCTCGCTCAAAAGTTCGTAGCCGTCCTTTTCCTTCTTGCCGTCGGGACCTGTCGTAGGTTCGCCCTCGCGACGCTGGATTTCGCCGTTAATGACGGAGCCTTCCGGAACGGGTTCCGTATCAATCTCGACGACAACATGGCCACCGCGACTGTTGTGGTAAACCTTCACGTACTTGATGCTGTAATGGCCAACATCGATGCCGATAGTCTCGCGTTCACCGCGAATTCGAGCGAGCAAATCTAGTGCCAAAGTAAACTCCGATCGGAAACAATACTACCCTAATTCTACCTTTATAAAATCAAAATGTCAAGCGAAAAATGCATCTAAGTCATTAAAAATCAACTAGTTAGCGCATTTTCGGCCATTTCTTTTGCCTTTTTTCGCTTATTTACCTCAAATATGTACTGCAAAACGCGTTCCTGGGTCCATCCGAAGGCTCCGGTAAAGGACGCCGTCATGGAGAAAAGTTCCGGATAATCGCTGTTTTTATGGCCTAAACTGCGCAAAATCTCAATTTCCACGTCTTCGGGGCCAAAGCTCGGGAGCTCGAAATGGATATGCACGTGGGTACCGCCCGGGTATTCCTGCGGAAGCCCGATAAGGATACCGCCGGCAGACAGGTCGTAGAGGACGCCCGAAATCTTGGAACCATCGGCAAGGGTGACTTCGACCGGGAAATTGACAATTTCACGGAGCCAGCGACGCAGCTGCTGCTTTTCAAGATCGTTCGAATGGCGAAGGACAAGCTTCCCGGGTTCGCTATCCATTACCTTCACATACGCAGAATAGACCGCGTCTTCAGGACGGGTCCAGCGGATGCGGACTTCCTTGCCCACGTAGGACTTGCCCGGACCGAAACTGTCGTCGTAAGAGACCTTCCAGTACTTCTCGCGGCGTGAAAGGATTTCGGAATGCTTGAGCTTTGCCCCGCCGTCGAACAGGATGTCGACACGGTTACCCACGTTGAACTGGCGAGTACACACGATTACGGTGAGCGGATTCGCCGCATCGAACGCAAGTTTCTCGCGCAGCCCCGTTATGGCGTCCAGCGTCTCGTCACGAACCTTGTCCACATCGCGGAAATCGTAGAAGTCGCATACGGCTGCCTCGAACAGGTGCGAGGAATTCAGCACGGCATCCTTGTTTTCGAACTTGGATGCACGGACCAGTTTCTCCATTGTCCGGATTTCCTTCGGCGTAAGGCCGCGTTCTTCCACCTTATTCTCGAAATCCTTCGTCCCGAACATTTCCGCGTTTTCGCGGCGGTCATTGGAACGATGAATCTCAATGAGGACTAGGAGCACCAGTCCCAAGATGGCGATCGAACAAATCCAGAACAACTGAGCAGGCAGAATCACGAGCTAACCCTCGTTCCAGTTTCCGTTGATATAAGTGCCGAGGATACGGGAAGGCAACTTCTTGCCCAGGAGCGGGCAGTTGCGGGTCTTGCCCGCAAACATCGAGGAAACGACTTCCGTTTCTGCATCCGGGTCAAGGAGAACCAGACTCGCCTGTCCGCCCTGCTTAAGCGCTGCGGGTTCAATTCCTGCAAGCTGTGCCGGGGCGGTGGAAAGGAGTTCCACCGCGCGCGCGGCGGAAAGCCGCGTGCAGAGCGGTTTCCAGATTGCGGGGAGCGCGACTTCCAGCGAAACCGCTCCCGGCACCGCATCCTCGAAATTCACTTCCTTGTCCTGCCTGAGCACCGGGTCGTGGTTCACGCTGATTGCATTCACGGTTCCCGACTCGAGCCCTTGCCACAAGGCCTCGCGGTCTTCCGCAGAACGGAACGGCATAGGCACGTTGCAGTGCGAGTCGAGGTCGAACAGGCAGCTGTCGTCCAGGAGCAGGTGGTAGATATCCACGTCGCAGGTCACGTCCACGCCCTGCGTGCGCGCACGTTCGATAAGCTTGAGCGTCTCGCCGCAGCTCACCTGCTTCAGATGCACCGGCACCTTCAGGAAGCGCGCCATTTCAAGAATCCGGAACGCTTCCATCGTCTCGGCGATGCGCGGGATTCCCTTCATGCCGAGCGTGTCGGCGAAACTGCCCTCGTGCACGAGCCCGTGGTGGCGGAGCGAGTCATCGAGCGGCATAAAGAAGAAGCGCTTGCCCGTCATGGAACCGTATTCCATCGCGAGGCGCAGGAAGCGCGAACGCGAGCAGTTGTGGTTGCCGTCGCCGAAGCCGACCACGCCGCCTTCGGAAAGCTCCACCATTTCGGCGAGGTCCTTGCACTGGTAGCCCATGCTGAACGCGCCCAGGAAGGCAAACGAGAGACCGCACTTCGCGCTAATCTGCTGGATGGCGGCAAGTTTCAGGGAATCGTCGATGGCATTCGCGTTGCTTTCGTAAAGGCCGCCGTAGAAGCCGCCACGACGCATGGCCTCCACACCGTCCTTGAAGGTGTAGATGTCGTCGCGCAGGGGTTCCTTGAAATCGAGCCCGAGGCCGAAGAGCGCCGGGAGGGCGACTGCGCCCTTCGCATCAAATTCAGGTGTCCCTTCGGGTGCGGACGAGGCCCAGGCCCCATCCACGAGGCAAATCTTCGCAGGTTCAGCAATCTTCCCGTCAACAAAGGGGCGGACGTTGTTCAAGACGATATTACGCATTTGCACGACCTCCAGCCAAAAGGTAAAGCACGGCCATTCGCACGGCCACGCCGTTGGTCACCTGGTTCAGGATGACCGAATTTTCTCCGTCGGCAATTTCGCTGTCGAGTTCCACCCCACGGTTGATGGGCCCAGGGTGCATGACCAGCACCTGGTCCTTCACGTTTTCGAGCAGGTCGTGCGTGATGCCGAAGGTGTTGCGGTATTCGCGCATGCTGGGCAACAGGGCATCGTCCATGCGTTCCTTTTGCAGGCGAAGCGCGATGATCGCATCCGCATTTTTCACGGCCTTCTTCACATCGCTTTCCCAGGTGACCTTGTCCATCAGTTCGGTATTGCGGGGGACCAGGGTGCTCGGTCCGCAGAGCGTCACGTGCGCACCCATCGTCGTCATGCCCCAGAGGTTACTGCGGGCCACGCGGCTGTGGCGGATATCGCCCACAATCGTCACGTTCTTGCCTTCGAGGGTTCCGAGCTTTTCTTCGATGGTGAGCATGTCGAGGAGCGCCTGTGTGGGGTGCTCGTGCGCACCGTCGCCCGCGTTCACGATAATCGCATTGCTGTTGTCGGCGAGGAACTTCGGGACGCCCGTCCCCTTGTGGCGGACGACCACGATGTCGATCTTCATGGCCTCGATGTTACGGAGCGTATCGACGAGCGTTTCGCCCTTCTTCACGCTGGAGTTGGAACTCGTGAAGTTCACCGTATCTGCAGAGAGTCGTTTTTCTGCAAGTTCAAAACTCGTGCGGGTGCGGGTGCTGTTCTCGAAGAACAGGTTCACGACCGTCATGCCGCGCAGGCTCGGAACCTTCTTTACCGGGCGTTCCAGAATTTCGCGGAACTGCTTCGCGTTATCGAGAATCATGCGGATATCGTGCTTCGATACCCCGCGCAGTCCAAAAAGGTGTTTAATCTCAAGCGCGCTCACGCTATGCCTCCACTTCTACGAGATAAACGGAATTTTCACTGTCAATGGGTTCAATCATCACGCGGACTTCCTGGTTCTGCGCGGTCTCTACCGTAAGGCCCACGCAGTCCGGGGCAATCGGGAGTTCGCGGTGGCCGCGGTCCACCAGCACGCAGAGCCGGATGGCGGCGGGGCGCCCGAGGTCAAGAATTGCCTGCATGGCGGCACGCACCGAGCGGCCCGTGTAGAGCACGTCGTCCACGAGGATTACCGTCTTGCCTTCCACGGAGGCGGGCATCTCGGTAAAGCGCATCTCGGTAGAGGCGCTGGGCTTACGGTAGTGGAAGTCGTCGCGGTAGAATGTCGCGTCAAGGCAGCCCATCTCGATGGGCTTGCCGAATTTCTGCGAGAGCCTGTCGCTCAGTTTCTTTGCCAGCGGAATCCCGCGGCTTGCCATGCCGAGAACAATCAGGTTTTCGGCGGAAGGGTGCATCTTTGCAATCTTTGCAGCCATCTCGTCGAGGGCGAATTCCATGGCCTGCGCGGAAAGCAATTCCTGGATACGTTTGCAGTTGTCTTTCATATTCAAGAATTTAGTAATCCAACATATAGTTTGGCGAGACCGTCCTCTAGAAAAGGCCTAGCAATAACTAGTCCTTGAGGCAACGGACTGATTGAGCAGAATTTTGCCAGTAAAAATTAAATCCGGCCCTATTTCCACTATGCTTTATTTCCACGATGTGCACACTACCATAACCCGATACATTCGGATGCCTCGTTGATGCCGTAAAAAATTGAGCCTCTATACCTAGAGAACTGAATATCGGATAATCCAGATTTGACGGCTGGTACCATTCGCCTGCAGGGTATGCGGAAAAACCAAAAGAATCGGTAACATTAGCAGTATCTTCTCCAGGAATTTCACGCCAGCCACTGGTAGATCGCAAGTCAACATTTTCCCAGTACTCTTCTTCCTGTCCACCCACGGATTCAAATAATATCACAAATTCATCCACAGTGGGCACATGCCACCCCTCCGGACACACCCCGCGGATAGGGGGTTCCAAAGAACTCGCCGTATCGCTGTAACCCTTGTAAATTTTAGGGACAATGTGGTCAAAAGGACACTCCGCACCATTGCCACACCCTTCTGCGTCAGAAGAGAAAAGCCCCGCACTATCCATCGCCGCGCTAAATAGGTACAGACGGCCATATTGTTTACAGTTTTCGGGATCATTGTCATAGCAGAAACTGCTTGAATCCAAGGTTTTCGTGGGTTGTAGGTAAGCGTAGTTCAGGTTCTCCGCCATCCACCACTGGTTCCCAATTTTCACGGTCCTGTAAGTCTGTCCGTCACGATCGTCTTTTAGCTTGCCATATTCGCATGTTTCACAACCTGTCACCCGTGCTCCCGAACTCGACGAACCAGCTCCATTGTGCGAAGAACATGATTTTTCCCCGTCTTGAGGTTTGGCGATAAAGGATTCGTCATCACCGCAGGCGGTAAAATTCAAGGCAAAGACAGCGAATAAGGCCGTCCACGAAAGAAAAACGATTTTTTTGAACATTTTCGCACTCCTCTTTTCTGCAACATAATACCTTTATCGCGATATCACGTCAATTAAGGCATGTATTTTTACCTATATTAAGGCGGTAAATTCAACAAATCCAAGGAGATTCCATGTTCAACCAGCTCGACAAGCCCCAGGCAGGCGAAACCATCGCCATCATGAAAACCAACCATGGCACCATGAAGCTCCGCCTCTTCGAAGACCGCGTCGGCGAATGCGCCACGAACTTCATCGAACTTGCAAAGCAAGGCAAGTACGACGGCGCCCCCTTCCACCGTATCATCAAGGATTTCATGATCCAGGGCGGCGACTTCACCCGCAGGAACGGCACCGGCGGGCATTCAGCCAAGGGCCCGGGCACTACCATCGGCGACAAGTACGACCCGTGCCTCACCCACATGCGCGGCGCCCTCAGCTGGGCAAAGACCGCCATGCCGAACAGCATCGGCAGCCAGTTCTTCATTGTCCACGGTGACAACGTGCACTTCTTGGACCACGACCAGGTGGGCCCCGGCCCGGCTGACGGCTACTCCGTGTTCGGCCAGCTCTACGAAGGCTTCGACGTGCTCGACGATATCGCAAACGTCAAGACCGACCGCCGTGATGCCCCTTACGATGACGTGATTATCGAGTCCGTGACCATCGAGAAGGCGTGATTAGTTATTGGTCATTAGTTATTGGTCATTAGTTATTGGTCATTAGTTATTGGTCATTAGTTATTGGTCATTAGTTATTGGTCATTAGTTATTGGTCATTAGTTCTGTAATTTGGGTCTTCGGCCCCTTTTTCTAGAGCCAGTGACCTTTGACTAATGACCAGTGACCTTTTTTTATATTTTTTTTCAAAATTTCCCTTGACACGCCCATTTTTTATTCTATATTTGGTGCACCTTTCGGGGTTATAGCTCAGTTGGTAGAGCGCCTGCATGGCATGCAGGAGGTCAGGAGTTCGACTCTCCTTAGCTCCACGAAAAAGACTCGCTCAAAAGCGGGTCTTTTTTTATACCCGGCCACGCAGGGAAAAACGGAGCCGACGTAATAAATATGTATCTTTCTCCACATGAATACGGTTTTGAACAAAGTTATATGCTTCGCCCTCGGTTGTGCATGCATTTCCCTTGCACAGCAGTCCCCCTGCAACGAAGAAACCATGGATGCGTTCGCCTACGAGGACTGCCTCGCCGAACATAACTTGACTGTTCCCGGCGCAGAGGCCAAGCCCGCAAGCGACGGCCCCCGCCTGACGGTACTCGGCGCAAAGCAGCCCCCGTACAGCCCCTTCAACAAGGACGCCTACCTCACCTCGAGTTTCGGCGAAAACCGCGGTACGCGCTACCATGCAGGTTTCGACTTCTCTACGCAAATGGAGGAAGGCTGGGTCGTCTACGCCCCCGAGAACGGAACCGTGACCGAACTGAGCGTATCGCCGTTCATGTACGGGAAACTCATGCTATTCAAGGGCGAAAGCGGCAAGACGTGGGCGTTTGCGCACCAGAGCAGTTTCGGCAAGCTCGACGAGATGGTGATGGCAAAGCAGTACGCCACCAAGAAAAACGACGTGAAACTGAAACCCAACGTACGCTACAAGAAGGGTGACACGCTCACCTTCGCCGGGAGCAGCGGCATCGGAAACCCGCACCTGCACCTGGAAGTGCGCCTCGACAACGACCGCATCATCAACCCCGTCCTCGCGGGGACTGTCATCAGCGATACCATCGCACCACAGATTTTCGGAGCAGCCGTATGGCAGGGCAACGAATTCGCGACCACCAGCGCAGAGGCCTTCAGCATGGGCTGCGCCGTAAACCCCGTAAAGAACGAGTTCCCGCTCCACATGGCAATCAAGATTGCCGACTACAGCCGGGAACCCAAGGACAACCCGATGTCCATCCGCCGCATAGAAGTGTGGCGCTACGACGAGAAGGTCTACAGCAAAACGTACGACACGCTCAGCTACAAGAAGATGATCAACATCAGGGACGAGCTCCTGTGGGCCGAAGAAGCCGACACCGCCGGCGACTGGCACTACATCGGCGCAAGGATTGCCCCGCTTTCCTCGTACCGCCTCGAGGTAGAAGACTTCGCGGGCCACGTCACCACGCGCAAGTTTACGCTGCACCCCAAGTGCAAGGGCAACTCGCAGCTCGCGACCACCCATTTCCAGACTTCCCCGCTCTACACCTTCCTTGCAAAGCCCATGGTTGACCTGTTCCGCTGCGAATCGGGCTACACCTTCAAGGCAATGGGCAGCAAGGACGCGACACTTTCCGAAAACCTTTGCAAGGTGTTCAAGCACAGGCCCACGCTGCTTGCAAAAATCGTGGAGACCTACCCCGACCTGAAGGCAATCCAGTACAGTGCCGACGCGAAGTCCACCGGCAACGGGCGCGAGGTCGACGAGACCATCGCCGTGTACCCCTTCGGCAAGCACCAGACCAGCATCAACTGGAATACAAAGATTGGCGATATCGCCGTTGGCCAGAAGATTAGCGGCATCCCGGTCGGGCACGATTCCACAATCCGCGTGCTCGCCGTGACACGCACCCGCACCGACAGCGTGGACTACCTGGAATTCCACCCCAAGGGGCTGCAGTTCCGCGGAAAGTGGGACGTGTGCATCGAGAACCCGGACAACCCCGCACCGCTCTACTGGCTGGGCGAAACGAGCCGCAACTGGTTCATATTCAGCAAGCAGAGTTCGGGTAAAAAGCGCTGCGCCAGCACGAACGAACTGCGCGACATCGCAAGCATCCAGAACGACGAGCCCCCGACGCTCGGGTTCCCCTACTGGGCAGACGCGATGGCGTTCGGCCTGAACCAGCCCGTGCTCAGGATTCCCCTGATATACAAGTACGACGGCATTCCCGACGGCAACGCAATTAACGCAAAATCGGGCAAGAACTGGATTGCAGCGGAATACGATTCCGAACCGCGCGAAATCGTGATCCTCGCAGAAAAGCTCCCCGATGCAGGCGAAAAAATCAACATCCAGATTCAGGACGAGGCAAAGCACAAGGTAAGCTACGACATCACCATCCCGGAGATGTAGCAAGCATTCTCTCTTTAGGGAATAAACCGAGCCTAGGGAATTACCGTGCGGCGAACTAGAGTTCGCCGTAATGTGTGAGCGTACGCCGGTTGTTTAACGCCGCGCGCACCAGATCGCGAACGACTCCCCTCATGCGCGGGTAATCGTCCGGATGTATCGCCAGGCGGGGAATCCCTACCGGCAACCTCATGATAAGCGACCCGAAGGCTACCGCAAGTTTTTCAAGGCTTGCAGGCAGTCCCGCAAAACTTGCCACCGGAGAGGCATAGCGGAAACCCTTCGCCGTCGTGAGGGAAAAACGGTCTTCGTAGAGCATTTTCGCTGCACGCACCTGGCCCGGAAGATGCCGGTTCGAATACCACGTCGGCGGGATAAACGCCGCAGGCAGCGTATGCGTCACGACGCTCGTGGAACCTTCCGCAGAAAAAAGATCGTTCCAAGCCTTAAGGCCGCACTGCAACAGGCGCGAGGATTCGTACTCGCAGAGCCCCGCAAATTCGGCCTCGCCCCCCGTAAGGTTCATGCCCACAAGGCCCATGTAGCTGCGTCCCTGGCTGAATTCCGCCTTGTGCTTGTATCCGTGCAGAGCAAGTTCAAAGCCCTCCGATTCCAGTTGCAACAGCGTGTCACGGAACTCGCGCACAGCCTCCGGCGTAGCACCGTCGGTGCAGGGAATCACGAGCAGGCTGAACCCGCGCCCGCAGAGATCCTTGAGCGAGCGGATTTCGGGAACGACCTTCCGGTAATTCCAGATGTTTATATCGTGAAAGCAGAGGAGAAATTTACGGGCCATGCTGTGAAGATAGTAATATTAGACGAGAGAACGTGCCTTCGGTCTTACAGACGAAAGAGGAAAGAGGAAAAATGGCGCTTCACGCAATAAAAAAAGACTAAGATTCTATCGTCTATCGTCTTTTACCTACCGTCTAAAAACTACATTTACCTTACTATGTTCGAATCCATCATCCTCGGCCTCTTGCAGGGCCTCGCCGAATTCCTCCCCATTTCCAGCTCGGGCCATCTCGTACTCGGGCACGAACTTTTAGGCATGAACGAAGCGGGCATGTTCTTCGACATCATGCTCCACGCAGGCACGCTGCTTTCCATCTTCGTGGTATTCCGCAAGAAGATCGTGAACATTATCGTGGGTTGCCTGCACCGCGACCGCGACCAGCTGCGCGAAGCGGGCTACATTATCCTGGCCAGCATCCCTACCGCGATGATTGGCCTCGGGTTCAAGGATGTCCTCGAGGGGCTCTTCGAAAATCCGCGCGCCGTATGCGTCGCCGAACTCTTCACGGGCCTGCTCCTGTTCACCTCGCAGTGGGGGCCGACAGGCGCCAAGCATCCGGAAAATGAAGGCGTCAAGATGAACTGGTGGCGAGCGCTCGTGACCGGCGTCGTGCAGGGCATCGCCTGCATCCCGGGCATCAGCCGCAGCGGTTCGACCATCAGCGCCATGATGTTCATGGGCGTGAACCGCAAATACGCGGGCGAATTCAGCTTTCTCATGAGTATCCCCGCCGTCGGTGGCGCGGCCCTCCTCGACTGCATCAAGTGGGCCAAGTGCCAGAGCGCAGAAAAGGTCGCGCAGATGGCACTCGAGAACCCCGAAAAGGCGCTTGCCTGCAAGGATGCGGGCAGCTTTACCCCCGAACTCCTCGTGGGCATGATCGTTTCGTTCATCTTCGGGATTATCGCCCTCAAGTGGCTCATGAACTTCGTGCAGAAGGGCAAGTTCCAGCACTTCGCCTGGTACGTCTGGGCCGTGGGTATCCTCGGACTAATCTTCCTGTAGTAATTTAGCCGCCCATCGGTACGACGATGTGCCATCTGCCATTGTCGCAACGGTACATCCACTGGCCCTCAATCACTACCGATTTGCCATCCTGATTGCAGGGAACCGCATCGGGCAGGACTCTCGGGCTACCGCTACAATATTTGATTATGCCGAAATACATGCAGAGGTCCGCATCGCTGTACCCGCACCGTTCCTGGGTGATATCGCAGTCCTTGGCCGCAATCCACATCCCGGCAGCGCACATGTATAGCGAGTCGCTGTTTGCACAATCCGCCTTGAGCGTGTAATCGGGAGCATCGCAGTCCCACCTGTTCGCACTTTCGCTATCGGAAATGTGGATGCACATATCCGCATCCTTTACCCAGAAGCCATCCGTACACGTGTAGGCTTCGTGCGTGAAGCAGTCCTCGGCATGCTTGCCTTCGTCACCGAAGCACCAGGGATCGGAATCGCTGTTGGCAGGCATGTCACTCATGTGGATGCAGGTTTCGCCGGAGTTTGAAGAACTAGAGTTCCTGGAGTTCACCGCAGAAGAAGATTCCGGATTCACCATCGAAGAGGAACTCCCCGTGCAGTACTGGGTCATGCCCATCGCACACAGTTCCTCGGGCGAGTATCCACATTCCGGCATAAACGCATTGCACTGCACCATAACAGAGCTGGAACTTCCGTCAACATCGCTACTCGACACCGGATTACTATTGCTCGAACCGGGTAAGCCATTCGTCTCCGAACTCGTAATTGCATCGGGAACAACAGGACTGCTGGAGCTGTCGTCGCAGGCAATGAACGCGAACGCAGCAACCGCCACCGCGACACCCAAATTTTTGAACAGTAAATTCCGGCGCATACCGTACTCCTTTTTCGTTTACAGTATGTAATATACAATCATTCCCCACGGAAGTCAAGACTTTTATACAACAAAAATGTAGAAATCTTGTATATTTTGCACGATTTTATAAAAATTAATCACTTTTTATAATCATATACAACACTTTGTCGCATATACAAAACGGCACTATATCCAGAACCCGACTTCGATACCCAGGAAAAAACCATTCCGGAATATGAGGGAAGAGAGCGGTTCCATATCATCAGCAGTCTCCTCCTCAACAACGGGAATCACACCGGGATCTACTGGAGGCGGCTCAGGAGGAGGAACATCTATGATAACAGGCTCCTTTTCTATCATCTTGCTCTCGAATTTCATCCCCAGCGGAACTATCTGGTTCAGGCGAAGCCCGGCAAAGAATTTTCTTGACGGCGTCTGCACCTGCAGTTCAAGCCCAGCGACAATACCGAACAGGTATCCCTCCTTTTCCCAGAAATCTGTCTGATGGGTCATATAGAACATGCCCGCCTTTTCCTTGCGCAGGTTCAGCTTTCCCTCGTAACTACCATAAAAGTAGTCTACATCCGTATTGAGCAGCATATGCCAGCGGGAAAGCGGCAAGTTCCATTCGTAGCCAAGCCCGCCATAGAACAGTTTCCCGTCAATGTCCCCATAGATCCGGAACGTCCTCTGGAAAACGCTGAACGAAAGCGTCCTCAGCACGGAATTTTTCAGAGCCTTGTTCGGGGCAAGCGTCTCATAGAACCGACGATTTTCCCAAGGGATATTCATCTCCAGCGTAGCATACAGCAAGTTAGCCTTTAAGGCATCTCCCCTATCAAACTTGTACCTATAGGCGAGTTTGAACAAATTAAAATCAATCCCCAGCGGGAAGTATGCAAAACGTTTCTCGTTTACCTCGGAACCATCTTCCCGCGTCAAGGCGAACAGGCGGATATCCGCATACAGGTATGCATACAGAGCTTCAAATTCATTCTTCTGCCCCTGGTAAAGGTAGTTCGCCCTCGTGCCCCAAAAATGCGAGGAATCGCTGAACACATACCCCCACCGGTCATCGAGAGAAGGCGTATCCGCACCATAGGCAAACCCGCCCTGCAAAAGATGTTCCTTCAGACGGATTCCCGCATTAAAATCCTTCATCAAGTATATCGACCGGAACGTGCCGTCAATTTCAGGAACGTAGTCCTCGTCCCATTCCGATTTCCAATGCAAGCCAGAAAGGTCAAGCAAACCCTTGCCCATGGAAGCCCTTGCAAAAAAGAGCGAATCCGGCAGGTAAAAACGGGAAGAAACCGTTACCGAGGGCAGGGAACTGACCTTGACATCCAAGCCGAAAAAATCAAAATCCTTTGAGATGGACACATTCCCTATACTCAAGGACCCCTTGCTATCTAGAGTCCACGTTTCCTCAACGCTTTCGCCCTCATTGAACAGGAAGAAATTATAATGGATATAATCCAGGCCCGCCGTAAAGGTCCAGTTCCTAACCTGCACCGAATCCCCGACGTGCATTCCCCACACCGAGACCCGCTTGCCCTCCATATCCAACAGAAAAAGCCCGTCGTACTTGACGAGCCCAGTATTGTTCCAGGCAAAGCCCGCACATGTAGCAAGCAGGCACGCCCAGAAAAATGTTGTTAGTTTACTCAAAACCTACAATCAATTACGATCCAAGAGTTTTACCAATCCTCTTCTTCGTCGTCGGCACCCCTCACGGCGCTCCAGATATCCGCCTGCGTCTTGAATTCGGGGAAAATACCGCCAAAGGACGGATCCCTGAATACAATGTATTCTTCGCCATCGTCAAGGAACGAAAGCGTTCCATCCATGAAGTCCAACAGAGAGGCCGTCTTCTTGCCGCTCTTGTCGGTGAAGTTGAAGGACGCAAGGTCGGATCCATCAAACTCGTAGTACGGGAGGAACTTCTCGATACCGTCGACATTCTCGAAATACTTGCGGGCATCAATCTTGATAGTCTGACCGCGGTATTTCACCTCGTACGTACCACGGGTAACCTTCAAGGCCGTATCCAGCCCGTCGAGAATTTCCTGGATATCGTCTATGCTGACATCCGCATCGGCTCCGTTGCCGACCACGTACAGGTCGTTGTCCTGGGAATTCTTCATCTTGCTCTCGTCAAGGCTGTACTGGAACGCGACACGTGCTTCCGTAATGGCACTATCGATAAGGCTCGGAACGGTCTTCCATGCCTTCTGCCTATCAGTGTAGATGGTCGTAAAGGTACCATCCAAGCCAACGAGCTTCACGAACTGCACAATGAAATCCTTCTGTGCCTGAGTGGGTTCTTCTTTCCCGATAGTCATGCCGTTAATGCCATTAATCCAATCATAGCTACCCTTGACATCAATCTCGATATTCATACTGGTCGCCATGATAATTGCTGCCTTCGTTGCAAACAGGCCACCCAGAGCAACACCGAATTCGCTGTTGTCGAGTTCACGTATATACTCGCCATCCCTGATGTTCAGGATATAGTCACCCTGCGCCATGATGTTCTGCATATAGGTTATCGCAGAATCCACCATCGGAGCGACTTCCTTGTCCAGGGCATCCTGGGCAATCTTGGTAAAGCTCTTATTCTTGGAAAGGTCGGCAAGCATTTTCGTAAATTCAGCAACGCTTTCAATACCATAATCATACCAATACTTGTAGTCATCGTATAGACCACGGAGAGTTTCGTTATTGGCTAGATCCACGATCGAGGCAACTGCATAGCCAAGCTGTGCGTTACAATTCTTAGAATCCTTATCAAGGATCTTCTTGTACATGGGCTTGACTTCGGCACTAAGGGACTTTGCCGCTTCCATATCCTTATCGGAGAAAGCCTCGAACATCTTGATGGACTTCTCGTTAATCAGGTCCAGCGCAAGCAGGGTTCCCTCATCGGACTGCATGTCGCACGCAGCGCGCTTGAAGCCATCATCATCAATCACGACCGCGGAAGACGATTCCACAGTTTTCTCACTAGAAGAGGATGTTGTCTTTTCTCCACTGGAAGATGACGTCTTGGATACACTAGAAGAAGACTTGTTGTCACTGGATGCAGGATTATCCTTACCCGTAGACGAGGAACTCCCCAAAAGCTTGTCAATGTCATCGAGAGTAAGCGATGACGAGCTGGACAAGGTATCGTCTTCCGGCGAGGTAGACGAATGGTCATCCGAGGAACAGGCCGAGAAAATGGCCAGCGAAAGAGCGGCTCCAACCAGAATAATTTTCTTCTTCATAGTGGTTCTCCTGTGATTGTTTAAGAAACAATATACCTTATTCCCGCCCAAAAAGCAATTTTTAATTTACATTTTTTGCACAAGCCCCTCAAAATCGTGATTTTCGCCACAAACGCACACCTTCGGTGTGCATGAGACTAGGGAGGAGCTCGTACGACGGCCCCTCCCTAAAACCCTCCCGACACGCTCAAACACGCGTTGCTTATGTTAAACGTCATGTCAGCGTGTTAGAGCATGCGCACACCTGCGGTGTGCCCCGGTGCAAAAACGGTGCCGCAGGCGCGACACCGTTTTTTTGTCTAATTGACGGAAAGATTATACTGCGAACCGCTTATTCCGCGAACAAGGCCGTAGAGAGGTAGCGATCGCCGGTATCCGGGAGAAGCGCGACGATGGTCTTGCCCTTGTTTTCCGGACGCTTGGCGAGTTCCTTTGCGGCCCAGAGAGCGGCACCGGAAGAAATACCCACGAGCACGCCTTCCTTCTTGCCGATTTCGCGACCGGCCTCGAAGGCGGCCTCGTTCTCGACAGCGATGATTTCGTCGTAGACCTTGGTGTTGAGCGTATCGGGAACGAAGCCCGCGCCAATACCCTGGATCTTGTGGGAGCCCGCGACGCCCTTGCTGAGCACCGGAGAGCTGGCCGGTTCCACAGCCACGACCTTCACGTTCGGGTTCTTGCTCTTGAGGAATTCACCCACGCCGGTCACGGTACCGCCAGTACCCACGCCCGCCACGAAGATATCGACCTTACCGTCGGTGTCTTCCCAGATTTCGGGACCGGTAGTGGCCCTGTGGGCGGCCGGGTTGGCGGGGTTCACGAACTGGCCCGGGATGAAGCTGTTCGGGATTTCCTTCGCAAGCTCGTCGGCCTTGGCGATAGCGCCCTTCATGCCCTTCGCGCCTTCGGTCAGCACGAGTTCGGCACCGTAGGCCTTCATCAGCTGGCGACGTTCCACGCTCATGGTCTCGGGCATCACGATGATGATGCGGTAACCGCGGGCGGCGGCGACAGAAGCAAGGCCGATACCGGTATTACCCGAAGTCGGCTCGATGATGACGGAACCGGCCTTGAGCTTGCCGCTCTTCTCGGCGTCGTCGAGCATCGCCTTCGCGATACGGTCCTTCACGGAACCTGCGGGGTTGAAGTATTCGAGCTTAGCCAAGATCTTTGCTTCGAGATTGTTCGAGGCTTCGATGTGGGTGAGTTCGAGGAGGGGGGTGTGACCAACAAGCTGGTCGGCGGAGGTGTAAATCTTAGACATTTTGAAATTCCTTTTTTTTGTGATCCCCGCTAGTGCGCGTAGCCATCAGAGCGGGGATCTTGTTTAAAATTTTGTTGATGTTAAGCCGCGGTCGACGGCCCGAATGAAAAGCCTACTACCAGGGCTAACATCGAACAGAATTAAGGTAAAGTCCGTACATACTATAATTCCTTAGATGGCGTTCAGTGCCTGGTCGAGGTCGTTGATGATGTCCTCGTAGTGTTCCGTTCCGATGGAGAGGCGGATCGTGGCGGGGCTGATACCTGCGGCGGCGAGTTCTTCCGGAGTGAGCTCGGAGTGAGTCGTCGTGTAGGGGTGCACCACCAGGCTCTTCACGTCGGCGACGTTCGCGAGCAGGCTGAAAATCTTGAGGCTGTCGATGAACTTGAAGGCCTCGGCCTGGCCACCCTTCACGTCGAACGTGAAGATGGAGCCGCCACCGTTCGGGAAGTAGCGTTCGTAGAGCTTGTGGTCCGGATGGTCGGCAAAGCTCGGGTGGTTGACTTTCGCGACCTTCGGGTGCTTCACGAGGAACTCGAGAACCTTCTTGGTGTTTTCCACGTGGCGGTCGAGGCGGAGCGAAAGCGTTTCCGTGCCCTGCAACAGAAGGAACGCATTGAACGGAGAAATCGCGGCACCTTCGTCACGCAGGAGAATGGCGCGGATGTAGACGATGTAGGCAGCGGCGCCGGCAGCGGCCGTGAAAGGCACGCCGTAGCTCGGGTTCGTCTCGGTAAACTGCGGGAACTTGCCACTTGCTGCCCAGTCGAACTTGCCGCCATCCACAATCACGCCGCCGAGGGTCGTACCATGACCGCCGATGAACTTCGTGGCAGAATGGATCACGATGTCGGCGCCATGTTCCAGCGGGCGAATCAAATAAGGCGTACCGAAGGTATTGTCGATGAGCACCGGAATCTTGTGCTTGTGGGCAATTTCAGAAATCGCCTCGATATCCGGGATATCGGAATGCGGGTTGCCAAGCGTCTCAATGAGCACGAGCTTCGTGTTGTCCTTAATAGAAGATTCGACTTCCTTCAGGTCGCGGGTGTTCACGAAGGTCGTCTCGATGCCGAACGGACGGAGCGTGTGTTCCAGGAGGTTGTAAGTACCGCCGTAAATCGTACGCTGGGCAACCACGTGGTCACCCTTACGGGCGAGAGCCGTGATGGCGTAGGTGAGGGCTGCAGCGCCAGAAGCGACGGCAAGGCCAGCGACACCGCCTTCAAGAGCGGCGATGCGCTTTTCAAAAACGTCCTGCGTCGTGTTGGTGAGGCGGCCGTAGATGTTGCCCGCATCCTTCAGGTGAAAACGGTCAGAGGCGTGCTGAGCGTTATGGAAAACGTAGGAGGTGGTCTGGTATATAGGAACCGCGCGGCTATCGGTTGCGGGGTCTGCCTGTTCCTGGCCAACGTGGAGCTGAAGAGTTTCGAAGTGGAGCTTGTTCTGAGTAGTCATGTGTGAAATTCCTTTTTTCTGTTTTGCCATCCCCTTGCGGGATGCCTGTTAAATAGTGCCCCTTTATTTCAAGCCGGGGCCCAGCCTGGCGGATTTAAGCTCCGCGAGCCTCACTTAGAGTACACATTCGATATTTCATAAGCTATCCTGCCTTCGCAAACTATCGTCTTGCTGTTTCTTGGTTTTAAAGTTCTTGGGCGGCGTTTCCGCCCGACGAGGAATAAATTAGAACTATTTTCCCACCTTTTCAATAGGAAAATAAGCCAGCATATAAGAATTTTGCTTACATTTTTCTTACTAATAGATTTTACCTATAACTGTTTATAAGACAAAGGAGGTGAACATAAAAAAAAAAGGAGGGTTAACCCCTCCTTAAATACTTGGCTTAGCCTATAGCCCGCAGTTCCAGGACTTTCCTGCAGGCACCTTCCCCTTGGCTTCGGGAGTATTGCGCAGGAACTGGTCGAGCTTGACGCTGTCCAGGTAATTCTTGATAAGGGAACTGAGCTCTTTCCATACCGGGAGCGTTGCGCAAATATCGGCGCGGTCGCAAGAATTCTTTTCGTCATCCAGGCACGCGACCGGCGCGACGGACGTTTCTACAAGCGAAAGGATTTGCCACACGCTACATTCCGCAGGGTCGCAGTCAAGCTTGTAACCGCCCGCCTTTCCGCGGGCACCCGCCAGCAACTTGCCACGCACCAGCGCACCCAAGATGCCTTCGAGATACTTTTCCGACAAGCCTTCCTTCTCGGCCAGTTCCTGCAACTTCACGTACTCGTCCTTGTCGTGCTGGGCAAGGTCGATCATCACGCGAAGAGCATATCTGCCTTTAGTAGAAATACGCATGTCTTTATCTCGAGCAGAACGTCCTAGTACGTGCCAAGCAGGCTACGGACCTTCTCCATCATGGCCTTGGACTTCACGCGGGCCTTCTCCTTGCCATACGCGAGAATCTTGTCGATTTCCTCGGTATGGTTCAGCAGGTAGAAATACTTTTCGCGGGCAGCACCCAAGTGTTCTTCGAGAACGTTCTGGAGTTCCTGCTTCGCGTGTCCCCAGCCCATGCCACCGGCGCGGTAGCGGGCAGCGAGAGCCTCGGTCTGTTCCGGAGTCGCGAAGAGTTTGTACAACTTAAACACGTTGCAGGTATCGGGATCCTTCGGTTCCTCGATGCCCTGGGAGTTCGTGACAATCTTGCCAATCTTCTTCTTGAGGGCCTTGCTCTCGAGGAAGATGTCGATGACGTTGTCGTAGGACTTGCTCATCTTGCGGCCATCGAGACCGGGGATGATGCCGGTCGTTTCCTGGAACACGGGTTCCGGAATCGTGAATACATCTTCGCCAAAATGCTTGTTGAACTTGATGGCGATATCGCGGGCGAATTCCACGTGCTGCTTCTGGTCCTTGCCCACGGGCACGATGTCAGCGCTGAACATCAAAATGTCGGCATCCATCAAGCACGGGTAGCAGTAGAGGCCCATGTTCACGTTCGCATCCGGGTCCTCGCCGGCGGCTTCGTTCTTCGCAACCTTGTCCTTGTAGGCGTGGGCGCGGTTCATAAATCCCTTCGGCGTAAAGCAGCTAAGCGCCCAGCTGAGTTCGAAAATTTCGGGAATATCGCTCTGCTTGTAGAACAGGCCCTCTTCGGGGTTGAGTCCCAGCGCAAGCCACGTCGCCGCAATCTTGTAGATGTTCGCGCGCATCTCGGCACCGTTCTGCACGGTGGTAAGGGCGTGGTAGTCGGCGATAAAGTAGACCGTATCGTAGGTCTTGGAAAGTTCAAGAGCGGGGCGGATGGCGCCCAGGTAGTTGCCTAAGTGCGGCGTGCCGGTGGGCTTGATGCCCGTAAGGGAAATCTTTTTCATGAGCGCAAATATAGCAAGATTTGCAGGAAGGCCAAAATCTACACGTGTTATTTATTTAAATTTATAGAAAATGATGCAGAACGAAAAATACATACTTGTAGATAACGAAGAAAGTCTTGCAAACCTTGTTGCGGACCTCGAACTCTACGATATGGCGGCCGTTGATACCGAGGCCGATTCCATGCACCATTACCATGCAAGGCTCTGCCTCATCCAGATTACCATCGGCGAACACCACTATATCGTGGACCCTCTCTGCGGAGTCGACATTTCTCCCCTGTTTTCCACGAAGGCGATGCAGACAGTCATTTTCCACGGTGCAGACTATGACCTGCGCCTGCTCTGGCAAGCCTACCAGTACTCCCCCAAGAGCATCTTCGACACGATGCTTGCCGCAAAGTTTCTGGGAGCGCAGCATCTCGGACTAGCCGACCTCGTGCGCGAGAACTTCGGCGACGAACTGAAGAAAGAAAACCAGCGCGCCGACTGGACCATAAGGCCCCTGCCGCTCGAAATGTGCGAATACGCCATCCACGACACGTTCTACCTGCACGAACTGTGTGCCATCCTTTCAGAAAAGCTGATTGCGGCCGGGCGCATGGGCTGGCTCATGGAGCAATGCAACGCCCTGATCGAGCACGCAAAGATGCCGAGCGAAAGGACCCGCGAGCAGTGGAGACTCACCGGTTCAAGCCTCTTCAACCCCTGCAGCCTGAATATTCTCAAGCATCTCTGGGAATGGCGCGAGGCCCAGGCCGAAGCCATGGACCGCCCGCCCTACAAGGTAATGCCCGCAGAACTCATGCTCGCCATCGTGCGGGCAATGAACGCGCACTATCCCGAAATCAAGATCGAGAACCTGCCCAAGCTGCCCCGCAACTTCAGGGACGAACGTCTTGATTCGTTCAAGGCGATGCTCGAGAGCGCAGTCGCCACTCCGGAAAGCGAATGGCCCGAACGCCTGCCCAAGGCGCCTCCCCCGCCGGTCATCCCGCACTCGGAACTTCTCGCCGCCCTCAAGATATGGCGCGACGAAGAAGCCGCAAAACTCAAACTTGACCCGTCCCTCCTTGCCAACAAGGGGCAACTCATCTGGCTCGCCGCTCCCGGCGACATGCCCTGGGAAGTACGCTACAACGAGGCGCACCTGATGGAATGGCAAAAGAAAATCTGGAACGGAATCCTCCGCGAAAAACTCCCTTCTGCAAAACGTATCGGCGAGGACTAGCATGAACATGGTCACCGCCTTTGTCGCAATCATCCTCGTGATGCTCGTATTCGGGAGCAGCCAGATCGTGGAACTCGTGCTCAAGAAGCGTCGCGAAAAACGGGGCGAAGACATCATCAGGGACCCGTGGACGGAGATTCACGAAATTCCCGGTTACAGGAACTCAAGGAACATCGCCGCGTTCTACCCGCTCAAGGGCGAGGCAAACATCATGCCCATCCTCGAGGAACTCGCGCTCGAAGGCAGGCTCCTTCTCCCGCGATGCGAGGGAGAGGGCATCATGAATTTCTACAAGGTAAATAGCCTGCGCAAGGACCTCGCGAAAGGACACTTCGGAATCATGGAACCGCGCGAAGGGCTCGAAAAATTCGAAGGCGAAATCCCCATATTCCTCGTTCCGGGCACAAAGTTCAACTGGGACGGATGCCGCGTAGGGCACGGCAAGGGCTACTACGACAGGTTTCTCGCCAAGTACCCCAAAGCGTACAAGGCGGGCATCGCGACGCCGGCACAAATATCGCAGGACCCCCTCCCGCAAAAGGAAACCGACATCCGGATGGACGTGATTATCGCCTGCAAGGAACGGTACTAGGAAGCATTCACAATTAAACGGAGTATTTCAATGGGTTTCAACAATGACGGCAACCGTCGCGGTTTCAGCAGCGACCGCAGGCAAGAATTCGGATACGAGCGCCGGTTCGAAAAGAGGTTCGACAACCGTGGCGAAAAAAAGTTCGACAGGCGTCCGCCTGCAGAAAAAGTCGTCACCGCCATGGGCGATGCCGACGCCAAGCCCCAGGTCGCGGTCGGCGGCATCAAGGAAGTCACCGACGTGCTTACCAAGGAACCACTGAAGGTCCACCGCGTGCTCTTCATGCACCAGTCCGGAAACCCGAAACTCTACGAACTGCAGAAACTCGCAAAGAAGGCGCACGTTCACGTGCAGCAGGTCGACGGTAAAATCCTTGACAGCTACGCGCGCCCGAATCAGGGTGTAGTCGCCCTCATGAACGAGAAGGAACTTCTCGGCTGGCTCGACGTGCGCGAGGAACTGTTCGCCGCAAAGGAAAAGGGCGAGAAGAAACTCATCGCAGTCGCGACAAACATCGAGGACCCGCGCAACCTCGGGGCATGCATCCGCAGTTGCCTCGCCCTCGGGGTCGACCTGTTCCTGATACCCGCAAAGGGAATGTGCGGGATTACCCCGAGCGTCGCCCGCACGTCTGCCGGCGCGCTCGAGAAGATGCGCGTATGCAGGCCCGACAACCTCGAGGCCGCCATCGGTGAACTCAAGATGGCCGGCTACCAGGTCGTAGGCCTTGACGCCGATACCGAAACAAACCTCGCCGACTACAAGTTCGCAGACCAAGTCGTTATCGCCGTCGGCGGCGAAGACGTAGGCCTCCCGCCGTTCGTGAAAAAGCAGTGCGATGCCATCCTCCGCATCCCGATGATGCCCGAGGCCCATTCCTACAACGCGTCCGTGGCCCTCTCGCTCGGGCTATACGAATTCGCGAGGCTCCGCATCAAGGCATAGGGCCAACGCGCCACCGGCAAAAAATTATCTTGAAACCATAGACAGCACAGAGGTCTCTTATGGAAAGCGCAAGAAAAATCATCAACACGTTCCTCAAGACGAAGTACAGCCCGAACGAACTGAAGGGCGAACTCTTCAAGGTGGGCGAAGCCGCCAAGGAAGAGGGCTGGACCTTCATGGACGCGAGTTTCCAGCTTGGCGGAAAGGCCCGCGACGAAGGGCTTTCTCCGGACGAAGTTGAACAGATCCTTCGCCGCGCATTCTCCTCCGAGAAACGTTCCTCCGAACGCGAAGAAACCCCTGCCGCACCCGCAGCACCCGCTGCCGCTGCGCAGGCGGAACCTGCCGCCATGGCAGCCCCGGTAAAACCCGCGATAATATCGCCGCTTTCTACCGGCATGATTTCGATGGAGCAGATGCTTGCGCTCGGCCTCGACACGCAGTCCATGGAACTGTTGCAGAACTTCAAGATCGACCCCGAAGCGCTTTCCATCCCGTGGCCTGCAGCCGACTGGCGCAAGGACCTCGCGAAGCTCCTGGACATCGCCTTCGAGACCGATGAGACCATCGAGTTCAAGATTTCGGACACGCCGAACGCGACGTCGGAACTCGTGTCGAACATCGTGGGCCGCGACGACGCCATCAAGAAGATAATGAAGAGCCTCGACAGCCAGGAAGGCGCGCTCATCTGCGTGAACGCGACCAAGGGCGGGGCCGACGCCGGCGACGAAAGCTGGCGCTACCGCTACGCCGTCATCGACAACCCGAAGATGTCCTTGGCCAAGCAGCTCGCCTACTACAAGGCATTGAACCTCCCGTGCGCCGCCCTCGTGAACACAGGCGCAAACTCCGTGCAGGCGTGGGTAAAGATTGGCGCGAACGACCGCGAGGAATACGACGAGCGCATTGACTTCCTGTTCAAGACGCTCGACTCCCAGGGATTCAAGGTGGACGCCTCCAACAGGAGCCCCACCATGATGGCCCGCATGCCGGGCGTGCTCCGTGGTGGCAAGCAGCAATACCTCATCGGCACCGAACAGGGCGCGAAGAACTTCAAGGAATGGAAGGAATGGGTCGAGTACTCCCTCGACGGCAAGCCGCTTATCGAACTTGCCAGCGACAGCGAGGAACCGCCGAAAAAGGACGCGAGCATTATCGAGAACATGCTGCGCGCAGGCGAATTCTTCCTGTTCCAGGCTCCGCCCAAGAGCGGAAAGTCGCTCGCCCTCATGGACATGGCGCTTTCCATCTGCTACGGCGAGGACTGGTTCGGCAACAGCACTTCTTCCAACGACGTGCTGTTCATCAACTTCGAACTCACGAAGTCCGTGTTCCTGAACCGCCTGCACCTGCTCGGCAACAAGCGCGGGCTCAACGCGAGCACCCCGAAGTTCGGCTTCCTGAACCTGCGCGGTACGGCTCTCTCCCCGCTCGAAACCGCACAGCTTATCGCAAAGAGAATCGAGGGCGCCAAGAAACTCGAGAACCACGACTACCGCGTCGTGGTCATCGACCCGATATCCGCCGTGCTCCACAACCCGAAGTCCATGCGACTCACCGGCTCGCCGCACCAGATTCTGATGCAGATGGTCGATACCATCATCGCGCTTACCGGGTGTGCAGTCGTTACCGCATGCAATAACGACGAGTACCCGTATCTCGAATCCCGCGCCGACAGCGTCATATCGCTTTCACCGGTGGAAGGCGGCCTGAACCTGTTCCAGATAAACGGCTCGTTCCGCGAATTCCCGAAGATGCTCGCACGCGAATGCTCGTGGATTTACCCGCGGTTCCTCGTATAGTTACAAAGAGTTCTAGCAAATGTTCGACAGACAAAAGAAATACTCCACTCGCGCTCCCAAGAAGCTTGTCGCAGGCAGGTTCCACAGCGCTCCCGCAAAGTCCGTCCCCGAAAAGGACTCTGCAGCGAAGAAGGCTACCCCCGTACGCAGGGTCCTTCCGTTCGAAGAAATCAAACGGCAGCTTACGGCATGGGCCGAAGACAACCGCATTCCCGGAAAGTTCCAGGCTTGGTTCACCAAGGAACCCGCGAACGACCACTGCGACTGGCGCATACTGAACAAGCTCGTAAACAACCACGAATCGCTCGTGCTCGACGCCCCCGCACGCGACATGGATGCACCCGCAGTAGTGAAGAACGTTTTCGACCAGCTGCACAAGGACCACCTGCACACGCTCAAGAAGGCTCTGCGCCAAATCTGGTTCAGGGCCACCGGCGACGGACGCTACGCGCTCCTCGTGCAGGCGAACATCCACGGGCGCAATTCCGGCCACGAGATAAAGTCGTTTATCGAATTTTTGCAGCACAACTGCCCGCAGGTCATCAGCTGCCACCAAGTGCAGTGCACGCCGAACCACCTGTTTGACCCCGCCCTCCTGCAGAACACGCGCGTCGACGTGAAGGCCGCGTTCGGGAGCGCGTTCATGCCCATCGCGGGCACGGGCATTTCCATGCACGTGCTGGACTGGGCCCCCAGAATGAAGGACGCGTGGCTGGAACTCCCCCTCCGTATCAAGGACGCAGTCCACCCCGCGAAAGGCGACCGCTTCTTCGAGTTCTACAGCGCATCGGGCTACGTTTCCGCAAGCCTCGCCCAGGACTTCGAGCAGGTCGAATCCCTCGACTGTCGCGAGACCGCGATGGAATCCGCAAAGATGAACGCGCGCAGCCTTGCAGGCAACAACATGCGTTTCCACCGCAGCCACCTGGACCGCGCCTTCCTCGAAAAGTTCTTCGGTAAGCGCGACAACGAGGGCAAGTGGACATTCTACCTCAACGAACCCGAGGCAGAACCCATCACGAGCGACCTCGTGCAGGCCATCGCCGCCTCGCGCCCCGAGCGCATCCTGTTGCAGGTGACCGACCTCGAGAACGCCGCAAAGCAAATCAAGCGGTTCCGCGCCGAGGGCTACATGCTCCGCAAGAACATCCCGCTCTACCTGGAACCGGGCAGCGGCAAGTTCGAGCTGCTCATGCTGTTCGTACCCGACCGGGCGGGTCTTTTGGGCGGATTTGCGGCCCAGAACGGCCAAAAACGCTCCGTCAAGCGCCCCCAGGAGCGCATTTCGGGCAAAAATCAGGCCGATATACCCCATTTTGTGCAAAAAAGGGGTACTCCCAGGGCAAGAAAAGATTAAATTATAAGCAGTTAACTCGTTTTCATTCAAAGGGTTACAAGGTTTTCTATGAATTTCTTCAAGTGTGCGACAATCACCCTCGGACTTTCGGCCCTGGTCGTTTCCGCCTACGTGGTCAAGGAAGGCGACACCCTCTGGGACCTGAGCGACGAATACCTGCACGACCCGTTCGCCTGGCCCGACCTCTGGGAAAACAACAGGCACATCCAGGACCCCCACTGGATTTACCCGGGCGATTCCATCTACCTGGGCGACAGCGTACGCGAAGAACCCGTAATGCAGATCCCGGCCGACAAGAAGAAATACCCCTGCAAGGCGGCTGTAGCCGATTCTAACCTCCCGAAGGGCAAGGGCTACCAGATCCAGAGCGTCGGCTGCGACGAGAACGACGAACGCAACGGCGAATTCGAGAACATGCTCGGCAACCTCCGCGACAAGGACAAGAAGCAGAAGAAAAAGAAACAGGAAGCGGATTCCTACTACTACAAGAAGCGCCCCGAGCCGAAGATTTTCAACGGCTACTACCAGATTCTCGCCCCTGAAATCTACACGCTCGATTCCCTGAAGAACGACAGCAGCTTTATCTCCATCCGTTCCGGCGAAAAGAAGGAACCCATCCTGCACATTCCCGAAATGGAAGTGGTCGTGGGCATCGGCAAGAAGACCTACCCGAATCTCAAGAAGGGTGACCTCGTAGAAATTCTCGACGCGAAGAAAATCGAAGTGCCGGCCCGCAGTGGCGGTTTCGAGAAGTTCGCGCTTCTCAAGCTTTCGGGCGTTGCAAAGATTGTCGCCATCGGTGACACGCTTTCTCGCGCGATGATCATGCAGAGCTTCCGCGAAATCAAGATTAACCAGTCGAAGGCCCGCCTCAAGCAGCCGATCAGCCCCATCAACGTTACCGGCTATGGCGACGTTCCCGAGTCCAACATCGATTCCATGGCGCAGATCCGCTACGCGATGGACCCGATGCTCATCATCGGCAGCTATTCCTACGTGCTTATCGACAAGGGCGCCGAACAGGGTTACGGTACGGGCGACGCCATCGCCATCTGGGAAGCCGACAAGTCCGACGCCTCCATCCCGCCGCGCCTGCTCGGCAGGGGCATAATTGCACGCGCATCGCAAAACGAAGCGGCAGTGCTTGTCCGCGAAGCCTATTCCAACAACCGCCGCATCGAAACCGGCCACAGGGTCTCCGTGACCCACAAGGCGAACATAGCCAAGTGACAAAGGCTCTCCTCATCACGGCAGGTCTTGCCCTCTCGCTCTCGATGCTGCTCATGGCAAGTTGCGTCCTGGTACTTCTATTCCCAAGTATCTCGGCGAGCCTACCCCTATAAAGCGGGGTGGCGATGCACTTCTCGAAAGGAAACCTGATACTCATTCTCGTGTTCGTGGGCGGCATCATTTTGCCCACGGCAATCCTGTCGTTCCTCGGGTTCCGGAACATCCAGAACGAGATGTTCCTCGCGCAAAAGAACTTCGACGAGAACCAGGCCGCACTCGAGAAAGACATCGAGGATGCCATCGAGAAGGAACAGGAAAAAATCTACCAGGAAACGAAGGCTGCATCGCTGTTCCTGTACGAACAACCGCGCAGCCTGCTCGAATTCGGCAACGCGGCCTCGTTCAAGGACGTCGCGGGCATCGAGGCCATATTCCTCTACAACAACGGCAAACTCGTCTACCCCGATATTTCCTCGAAGCACTTCTACCCGACGCACGACTTCTCGTCGGTCGTCGCAAGCGTCAACGAGCAGAGACTCTTCGAGGCAGAACAGGACACCAGTAGTCGCGAAGTCCTTCTCCACAGGCTCATCAAGACCAACTCTCCGTTCATCACCAAGAACGAGCAGGTGGTGAACATACTCGGGATTATACGCCTCTGCTACAAGGAAAAGAACTACGAAGAGGCCCTCAAGTGGCTGAAGGTCCTCGAAAGCAACCCGCACCTGCAGGGCTACCTGCACGCGGACCTCACGCGTTCGGTGAACCTGCTGCACTTCGAAATCCTCGTCAAGCAGAAGAAGCACGCCGAAGCCGAGGACTACAGCCTCTCCGTGCTGAACCAGTTCCTGCAGAGCGAAAGCATCGAGGACATCCCTTCGGCAAAGTTCTTCTTCGAGACGGCCTTCTCGCAAATACTTTCATTCGAGGACCTCTCCCAGGAGAAGCGCGAATCGTTCTGGAACCTGCGTGCGAACTTCAACCGCCAGCTGGGCTACATGGAAATCCTTTCCAAGTACCGCAAGAACTTCGAAGACCTCCTGAGCAACGACTTCATGTCGAAGGACGGAATCCTCTACCGGAGCAGGGACGATGTTACCTTGTTCAAGATGGGCTACCCCTTCCTTTCGGGCAACCAGATTGTAATTGCAAAGATTGACACCGAAGCGTTTCGCGCGCGCCTCATCGAGAGAGTCAAGAACGTATCGCAGCGCTGGAAGAACGTTCCCTTCTCCATTATCGACGAGAAGGATTCCCTGCTCGCGGGCGCCATCCCTGACAGTTCGGGCGTGATATCGCAGACGCGCATTTCGGGAGCGTTCGACTGGGAATTTTCGCTCTACGAAAAAGACATGAAGGAAATCCGCAGGGAATCGCGCCAGCGCATGTACCTGATGTACGGTCTGTTGCTGTTCTCGCTCATCACGGTCGTGTTCGGTTCGTTCTTCATGCTGCGCTTTATCATCCAGGAACACAAGCTTCTCGCAATGAAGGCGAACTTCCTTTCGAGCGTATCGCACGAACTCAAGACGCCGCTCACCTCCATCAAGATGTTCGCCGAGATGATGGCCCGCGGGCGCGTCACCAAGGTCGAGAAGGTCCAGGAATACTCCGGGCTTATCGGCAAGGAGGCTACCCGCCTCGAGAACCTCATCGGGGCAATCCTCAACTACACCCGCATGGAGCACGGCACGGGCGCGTTCAAGTGGGAACGCCTCGACTTCTCGGTATGCGCGAAGAAGGTGTTCGAGGCCGTCGAGGATATCGGGGTCGAGAAGGGGCTCGAGTTCCATACAAAGTTTGAACCCGGCGCCTACGTGATGGGCGACTACACCGCGCTCTACAGCCTCGCCCAGAACCTCATCGAGAACGCCATCAAGTACACGAACGCTCCCGGCGAAATCACCATCAGCGTCTATAACGAAGAAGACCGGGCCGTATTTTCTGTCGCCGACACGGGAGTCGGCATCGATTCTTCTGAACAAAAGAATATATTTAACGATTTCTACAGGGTCGGTGACGAAATGACCCGCAGTACAAAGGGTTCCGGACTCGGGCTTGCCATCGTGAAGAGGGTCGCCGAAACGCACAAGGCAACCATCTCGCTATCGAGCAAACTGGGCAAGGGTTCTACATTTACTGTCAGATTCAAGAAGGTGGACTGATATGCAACACAAGATACTCATCGTTGAAGACGAAGAAATCATCCGGCTCGGGCTCCAGGATAACTTTGAGCTCGAAAACTACATTGTCGAGACCGCCGCCGACGGCGAAGAGGCCGTCGCGAAGGCGGACTCGTTCCTGCCCCACCTCGTCATTCTCGACCTGATGATTCCCAAGAAAAGCGGGTTCGAGGTCTGCCGCATCATACGCAAGAAGCACCCGGAATGCTTCATCATCATGCTTACCGCAAAGACCGAAGAAACGAGCAAGGTCGCAGGCCTTGAAATGGGCGCCGACGACTACGTAACCAAGCCCTTCTCCATACTCGAACTGCTCGCCCGAGTGAAGGCGTTCCTGCGACGCACCGAAGTCGCCGCCCCGCAAGAGGCGCCCGCCCCGCAGGCGCAAGATTCCATCGACTTTGCCGACATCCACCTGGATTTCAAGAAGTACGAGGCCACGAAGGGCGGCGAACCGCTCGAGATGTCCGCCCGCGAATTCCAGATTCTCAAGTACTTCTGGCAGCACCGCGGCGAGGTCGTTCTCCGCGAAGACCTGCTCACTGACATCTGGGGCTACACTCCCGACAACATGCCCTCGACGCGCACCATCGACAACCATATCGTGAACCTGCGCAAGAAACTCGAGGACGACCAGACGAACCCGAAAATCATCGTTTCCATCCGCGGCGCGGGCTATAAGTTCGACGCATAAAGGTACAGCAGATGTTCACCCGGCAAGACACACGCATCGCAAAGAGAAAGGCGTTTATCGCCTTCCTTGCGGTATTCTGCATTTGCAGCGCGAGTGCCTTTGCCGAAAAGATGAACGCCCTCATACAGGAAGCCATATACGATTTCGAGATGAAGGGCGAAACCGCCGAAGCCATACGCCTGCTCGAGAAGGTCAGCACGCAGGGCGACAAGGAAGACCGCGAGAACGCCTTCTTCTACCTCGGGAAAATCAAGGAACTCGCAAGCAACAGGAACTCGGCGAATTTCTACTACCAGCAGAGCCTGAACACCACCCGCGACACGGACCGCGCCTACTGGCTATCGGAACGCGAGGCCGCCACCAGCAATACGAACGACGTGCTCATCAAGAACAAGTTCACGCTGCGTTCCCCCATCGCGAAGGTCTTCAAGAACGAGGCCACCTACCTGCTGCTCCAGAACGGGAACATCAAGAAGGTGCTCGCCGATACCATCATCGACATCCGCACGGGTATTCCCGCACGCTCCGACATCCTGAAGATTGACGATTTTGGAATCTGGTACCAGAATGTCGACAAGGACAGCCTGCTCTACAAGCCCCACAATACCAAGTACCCGTCCAAGAAATATCCCGTCGTCGCCACGAAGGAATTCTTCTCGAAGGGCGACTACGCCGCCGCACAGAACGGCCACACGCTCTCCCTGCTGAACAAGAAGGGAATCATCGCCCAGGTAAAGGAAACGTTCAACGGCTGCCACGTAGAAGACTTCTTTGAACCCACCGGGCACTATGTCCTCAACTGCACCGACAACGCGCTCCATTTCGTCTCGAGCGCCGACGGCAGCGAATCCTTCGCGCTCTCGCAGTTCGACGCCATCAAGAACGTCATTACCGACGACAACTTCATCTACCTGCTTTCGGGCAACTACCTCTTCTGCTACCAGCCCAGGGCAAGTTCCTCCCCGCTGTGGCGCGTGCTGTTCAGCAACGCCGAAGTCGTGATTCCCTTCAACAAGGGAATCGTCGTGCTCGAGGCATCCGGCAGAATCACGCTTATCGACAAGGCGAGCGGCATGGTCAAGAACACCATCCGAAGCGATGCAAGTTCCATATACCCTCTCGCGCTCGGGACGCTCGGGCTGTTCTCCAACGAGGGCGACCTGATTGCGGTCGACACGCTGCTACACCCGCTATGGCATTTCAATTTCGCGCGCCCCATCACGGCGGCCCCCATCCATACCGAGAACGGCATATTCCTCGTATTCGACGACACGCACCTCATGAGCATCGCGCCGCACTATTACGGCAAAAAAGCCCTGCAGTCCGACCTGCTTACGCTCAAGGCCGCCGTCATGGCCGAGGCGGGCGCATGGGACGAGATTGCCCCCCTGCTCGATTCGCTCCTGAAACTGGAACCCGGGAACGCGGAGGCTTGGCTCTACAGGGCACTCCTGCTCGAGGCCACCAAGGGTAGCGAGAAGGACCGCCAGAAGGCATGGTCCGAGGCGGTAAGGCTTTCCGTAAGTACCTCGCACACGAGCAGCATCATCCTCGGGCGTTACAGCAAGGCAATCGGCGCAAAGTTCGTGAGCCTTTTGAACATCACGCCCAAGACCCGTTACCCGCAGTTCTTCGGCCACAAGAAAAACATCTACACCATCGACCCCGCCGCAGAGAAACTCATCTGCATCAACGCCGACAACGGCGAGCAGCGCTGGGCCAGGAACCTCCCGCGCATGACCGACAGCCCCGTGATGAACAGCGACGAGAACACGCTCGCCATCGCCTCGGGATTTGCGCTCTACATCTACGACCTCGACCGCGACGCCACCCCGCAGACGCTGCAGCTTCCCGGAAAGGCGTTCAGCATCCAACAGACGCCAAGCGCCATCTACATCGCCACCTGGAACGGATTCCTGCTCAAGGTGACCCGCTCCGAAAACAGGCTCGCCTGGTCGCGCAAAATCTACTCGTCGCCCTTCATCTTCACCCCGCACGAATCCACCATCTACGCGGCAAGCCTCGAAGGCGAAATCAAGTACATCGGCGACAACTCGGGGCAGGCGAACGAATTCAGCCCGCGGCTCCCGGGAAGCGTATCGCAAGTCGTGAAGGCCGATACTACCATCGTATTCGCGACCGACAACAACCGCCTCTATCTCTACAGCGCGGGCGACATCACGAAGGATCCGGCGCAAATCCTGCTGGAATCCCCGGTACTCTCGCTCCAGGTCACGCGCGACCACGACTCTAGAAACATCCTCGTTGGCCTCGCCGACCAGAGTTTCCTCCTGTATTCCTCGTCGGGAACGCCCCTCTGGAAATTCCAGGGCAAGAACTCCATCTTCGGCAAGCCCTACATAGAGGGGAACCTCGCCTGGATAGACCAGGGGAACGAGGTCATCGCGGTCTCCCTGAAAGACGGGAGCGTGGTCCACAAGTTCAATACCCCCGGCGGAGCGGGTACCCCGTTCGTCATGAACAAGACCCTCTACAGCGCATCTTCAAAGCGCCTCCTCTACGGTTTCTCGCTGTAAAAATCGCGTGACGGCCATCACTTTTTGTAAATAATTGGAGATATTTGCAAAAATGGGGCAATTTATTCCACTTTGGAATTACTGTAAAGAAAATTTAGTAGCAATTTTCTAACATTCTCACTAGATTTTAATATTATGAGCGATTTTGTCAAAATAATGCATAAAGCCGTGGCCGGCTCGCTGGTAATCCTGGCGGGCGTATTCGTGGCCTGCGAAAAGGAATCAGCCGATAAATCCGTCGCAGAAAACTCCGAATACCCGCGCGCAGAGACACTGTATATCGGCGGTTTCGACTGGGCCCCGCCCACGACGTTCAACCCGCTGGACTACGACCCGAACTTCCCCATCGACGGAAACGTCCGCCTGATGTACGAGACGCTCGTCACCTACAACCAGATTACCGACAAGCTCGAACCGATGCTCGCCGATTCCTTCACGAGGACGGATTCCAGCATCGTGGTTCACCTCGACAAGAATGCCAAGTGGAACAACGGCACCCCCGTTACCGTCGACGACGTCATCTACTCGTTCCATATCGATTCCATTCTCCCCACGCCGCGTCACGGCAACTGGGAATATCTCACCTCCGTCACGGCAGACAATAGCAACAACATCACGTTCCTTTTCAACAAGAAGAACAAGAACCCGCTCATAATCCTGAACGCTATTGCCGAAACGTCCATCCTTCCGAAGTCGGTCTTTGAACCGATTATCGAGGGCGCGAAGGAGGGCAAGGCCTACAACTTCGGCAAGGTCGTGGAATTCAAGAACGACAATTCGCCGGTCGTCTCGGGCCCGTACAACCTCAAGACGTTCTCGCCCGACAAGATTGTGCTCGAGCGCAACGACAGCTACTGGGGCAACGTGAACCACGGCGGCAAGGCGCCTGCGCCCAAGTATATTATCCATTCGCTCTACAACGGCAACAACCACTTCAACAGCGCGATGACGAAGGGCCACCTCGACGTGTCCTCCATCTTCCTGCCGCAGATCTGGAACAAGGCGAAGGATAACATCCGCGCCTGGAGCCGCGAGGAACCCTATCACCTTCCGGGTTCCATCACGACGCTCATCATCAACCACCAGGTCGAACCGTTCAACGACCCGGCATTCCGCCAGGCCCTCGCCCACGCAGTGAACTTCGAGAAGATCAAGTCCCGCGCCATATCGAACTACACGCCGGCAATCCAGGCAGGCTTCATACTGCCGTTCGGCCCCGAGGCGCGCTTCTTCAACAAGGAAGATGCCGACAAGTTCGGTTATTCCTACAACATCGAGAAAGCGAAGGAAATCCTTACCGCCGCAGGCTACACCTGGGATACCGAAGGCAAGCTCGTGGACAAGCACGGCAAGCCTGTACGCCCCATCAGCCTCGAATGCCCGCAGGGCTGGACTGACTGGGAAGACGTCATCAAGGTCGTCGCGGAATCCTTCGGCGAAATCGGTGTCACTGCCGAACAGAACTTCGTGGACTACAGCGTATGGGACAAGGACCTGCGCCAGTGCACGTTCGACCTCGCCATGAAGACGCAGACCGCGGAACTCTCCGCAGCCACCCCGTGGACGCGCTTTGACCAGGTGATGGGGAACGTCGCCCTGAAGCCCGTCGGCGAGGACGCATTCTCGAACCAGGGTCGCTACAAAAACGACGAGGCGAACAAGCTGCTCGCGAAAATCCCGACGATTGCCTCCGAGGATGAACTCAAGAAGGCATACCGCGAACTGAACAAGATCTTCATGGAAACCATACCGGTTCTCCCGGTCATGTACCGCCCCACGCAGTACTACCAGTTCTCCACCAAGCACTGGACAAACTTCCCCACCGAAGAGAACCCCTACGCACCGCCGCAGCACCTGATTGTCGCCGCAGGCGTGAAGGCACTGTGGGAAATTCAGCCGGTCAAGTAGACAGCGCAGACATTTAAATACAGAGGCTAGTTTCTAGCCTCTTTTTTTTATTCCAGGCCTGCTTTTACTTGCTTTTCATCGCACAATTACGCATCTCGTCGCACACTTGCAAGCGAGCCCCTTTCTAGCACTAACGCTATAGAGAATATTTTTATATCTTTAACATGTAGTGAAAACTAAGGAGACTATCGTGGGTAAGACTCGCTTTATTTTGCCGAACCTGTTTACGAGCTTAAATTTCCTTCTGGGTGTATTTTCTATCTGCTGGACCACCGGGGCATTCGCCACCGCCGACCCGATTCTCATGGGCGCCTACTTCATTATCCTGTGCGTCCTGCTCGACAAACTCGACGGTTTTGCCGCACGCCTCGTGAACGCGAGTTCGGAATTCGGAGCGCAGTTCGACAGCCTCGCCGACCTTATCGCGTTCGGCCTCGCACCCGCCTTCTGCATCCTCTTTGCCTACAAGAACCTTGCCCCCACATTCTTCGAGGCGAACATCCCCCTGATGGTCATCGCGTTCTCCGTTTACGTACTCTGTGCCGCCATGCGCCTCGCCAAGTACAACGCCTGCGATAGCGATAGCTACCACCACCACTTCTCCGGAGTCCCCACCACGTTCGTCGGTGCCATCAACTCCATCCTCATCGTGTTCCTCAAGAACGTGGGCCTGTTCCAGAATGCCGACAGTTCCGCCCTCTATCTGCCTGTCGCAGTCCTGTTTGTCACGGGCCTCCTGATGGTCGCCCCGCTGTTCCTCCCCAAGTTGCAGCCCCGCAAGAACAAGGCTTTCAACATCTTCCAGGCAGTGCTTATCGTGATTACCTACGTCTGCGGTTTCTTGTTCATCACAGAGAAGATGATTATCCTCGAGTTCCTGCTCGTGCTCGTCGCCTGCTACATGACCATCGGCCTTGCCGTCGGGCTTATCCAGCGCAAGAACATTATCGAGGAAGCAAAGGCCGCGAAGGCCGAGAACTAGTCTTGCGCCGCGAGGAATCGCGCGAAAGATTCACCGTAACGTTCAAACAGGAGCTCCGGCGCCAGGCGCGGGAGCTCTAGCGTTATGCATTCAACCCGGTGTTCGCTACACCATGTCCCGAAACTGCCCGGCGTGGGGTAACCGATATCGGGTTTCCACGGGAGGTTCAGGGCTCCCTGCAACCGCTCCACGAGGGGCGTGCGTGCGGGGGCGTCGATGCACCCGATGGGGGAATGCATCGCAATTACGGACTCCGGCTTCAGCGACTCTATGAGGGCGACAAGCGCCTGCGTCTCGGGCTCGCTGCCGGGGGCCTTCCCCGGGCTTAAAAGCGTATCTCGGGCGGATTCCAGGATGGAACGCGACTGCACGTGGGCCGGGTTCCAGTTCGAAGTCGCGAAGTTGCGGTTCAGGTCCACCCCGTTCGCGTTCCCGCGGGTCCCGAGAGTGGCACCGTCGGGGTTCGCGCACAGCACGAAGGCCACGTGCTCGAAGTTCGTGTCGAAGGCGCGCAGGCAGCGGCTCAGCAGGAACGTCGTTTCGGGCTCCTCACCGTGAATCGCGGCGAATACGAGAAGCCTGCAGGCGCTACGGCACGGGTAGTAAAGGAGCGGCGCCCCCAGTACGGAGCGGCCGTATTCGCGGGCTTCGAGGCGGACAATGCCGCGATGTTCCGGAGTGAATTCCATGCAGGCCATGAGAGTCTAGATAAAGTAGGGGTAAATGAAGTCTTCTGCGAGGGAATCGAGACGCGAGAGAATGACGCGCTTGCAGGCGATATCCGTAGCTTCGTAGATCTTGCGCAGGGTATCGAGCGAGAAGCCATCCAGCAGGCGGCGCGACGTGGGCAGGTGCGCGATATGCCAGCCCTCGGGCTTGATTTTCCCGCGGCCGGGCACGAACACGCGACTGAACCCGAAGGCCTCGTTTGCGGCAAAGCGCGCGTCCAGGAACTTGTGGAACTTGGCGAACATTCCCGTGCATTCGTCGGGCGTGAGCTGTACCTCGTAACCCTCGGGGCAGGCATTACCGTCTACCACGTCGATATCCGTACCCAGGTGGTGGCGGCTCGCGCCCGGCAGTGCCGACCACGTGAGGATAGCGTACATCAGTTCTTCCTCGTCCTGCGGGCGCTGCATCGGCTTGCCGAACTCGTCGAGCAGGGCGAGTTCCCCGCGGGCCTTGCGGTTCCAGATGGAGAGTTGCTTCTCGAACGGGCGGTATGCCGATTCCAGACGCAGCCTGAATCCGTTTTCTTTCAGGAGGGCGGCGAAACGCGCGAGGTCACTGCATATATCTTTGCAGACAAAGTAACCATTCTGGAATTCAACCAATTCGGGCGAGCCAAGGCCGTAAGGCAAAAGGTCCGCAGATTCCATATTCATAAAGCTCACGGCAACTTCCCTCCCATCTTCTCGATAAGTGCCTTCCAGTCGGCGACACTCGCCTTTTTCTTGCGGCCGGCGGGCCTCTTTGCATGCGGAGCCAGCGCCGCCGTGAGCGGGGCCGGGTTCGCGTGCGTCCACGCAATCGCGAGCGCGTCGGAGGCATCGAGCGGCAAGTCGGAAGGTTCTATCCCGAGTCGCGCGAAAATCATGTTCGCCACCTGCTCCTTGGCCGCACTCCCGTCACCCGTAACGGCCTGCTTCACCACCTTCGGCGGGTACTCGTTGAATGTCATCCCGCGCTTGCGGCAGGCTGCCAGGATAGCCCCGCGTATGTGCCCCAGCACCAGAGCGCTCTTCGCGTTCTTCGCAAAGAACACGCCTTCCATGGCAAGCGAGTCGGGCTTGTACGTATCGAGCCTTGATTCCAGTTCCGTAACGATATGGAGCAGGCGGTCTTCCACAGAGCGGCCCGCCGGGGCATGCAACACCCCGTATTCGAGCACTTTCGTGTGCCCGGATTCCGCCTGCAGGAAGGCGTACCCGGTCGTGATGGAGCCGGGGTCGATACCTAGAATTATCATGCGCTTTAAAATAGATAAATAGAATAGTTGTTATATCGCGGGGATTGACTTTTTAGGCTTATAAATATAGTTTAGGAGAAGAGTGTAATCGGACAGAACATGAAACGCTTTTTTGCCATATACTTTTTTTTGATGTTCGGCTTAGTCTGGTCGAGCCCTTCGGTGCTGTTGACAAGCGACCGACATGTAACGGCATGGAACTTCGTCAATTACCGATTTAGACTTACGAACACGTCAACTGCGCCTGTCCTAAATCCCGAAATCAATTATTATGCTGCTCAGGCTCCGCTTGGGGCTGAAGTGGATGTTTCCTCCGGTCTAAATCCCGTAACGGCATCCGTGGTGCAGGCGGGGCAATACACTGTAGTCAAGTTCTCCCTTCACGGTCTTCTTTTCCCTGGGGATTCCGTTGAAATTCATTGCCGCATCTATAGCGAAGGTTTTTTGATGGGCTGGGATTCGTCTAACGACTGGTCATACCAGCATAATGCCGAGGTCTACGAGCCGAACTACTTCATGGCGGTCTATGACGCATCGCACAATATTATTTGGGGCTCAGACCCACTAGGCGGCAACCAGAATACATCCGATGTTGTGCTGTGGACTGACCGTGGGAGCAATTTTACGGTCGAACGATATAATGGCGATACTGCCGAGGTTGTCCCGGCAGGGCGGTTCTGGTTAATAAAAGATATGCCCATCTCGCCGAAGGAGCGGGACCTGCTTGCCGAGCGTGGAATCGTCAAGCACTCCGTAGGTAGGCACCAGGGCAAGACTCTCGCCCTGTTTCGTAGCGAAACCGATGTGCAGAAGAGTCTGCTGGACAGCCTGATTGCGGGGTTCTACAACACGGTTGCCGTAGATGATTCCACTCCGGTAGAGATTGAGTTCTATCAGGATAGTTTATACGTAGATTCATCAAGGATTGACATGGAAATCTACTGCTGGCCTGATGTTTCCGTCAATACGTGCGTTGAAGAAGTTGCTGCATGTGGGGGCGACGATATTGGCGTTGCCCGCGGATTGTTAATTGCTAGGGTTCGGAAGGATTCGCTCCAGTGCCTTGCGCAAAGCCGGAATATCGATGGCTTGGCTGTGCAGCATGAACTGGGCTTGGCTAGCAGTGCCGTTGACCGTGATGCCGTCAATATATCCAGCTTGCAGAACAACGACACCGCATGGCAACACGCTCTTCAAATGGATCGTGCCACGAGGGAGTGGCTTTCCGGCGTGGAGTATACGGGGGATGGGATTGTAGTGGGGGTGTATGATCTAGGAATTGACTTTGATCACCCTGATTTTAACGAGTATGATTCAGCAGGGAATAGTGTTCAAAGAGATTTTGATGAAAAAGAATATTACGGGATTTATAATGGCTCGAAAATACTGAAAAATTCTGCAAGTTCTTTGCATGGAACAAATGTGGCTGGCATCATTGGCGGAAATGGAAACAATTCGGGCGAGTATAGGTATAGGGGAATTGCTCCCAAAATTCATTACCATCAAGGATATGCCAATGTCCGCACCCAGGTTGGACATGTTGCAAATCACTCTCACATAACAGACAGTGACAACGCGAGGTATGTAAATGACGATTATTTTATAGATGCAGCAATCCATAAAAATTGGAAAAGTATTTGCACAAATGTTGATTTAAATGACGAAGTGCACCCTAAAAAATGTGTTGAGGGAGATACTTTAACTAAGACTGTTGTATTTGCTGCTGGTAATAACGGAGACAACGAGGGGGATCCTTCCTACAAATATGGCATACACCGTAGTTATCACTCGGTTCTATCCAATTCAAAGAATGCTATTGTCGTGGGAAACATGACCAGCGAAGAAAAAGTCCGTTTTCACCATTCCAGTATGGGCCCTACATGGGATGGGCGAATCAAACCAGACGTAATGGCACCAGGAGCAACAAGCCAAATCGTCGCTAACGAGGATCATACTGTTGAAATACTGATTGATTACGTGAAAGCATACAGAAAGGACAGCGCGAATCATTATCTGATTATAGACCCGATTGAAAATGATCTAACCATATCGGAACATGGCTTTTCGGAAGATTCTCTTCTTTACATAGGGGATGGAAACAAAGCCTATAAATATGTCAGCAAAACGACAATGCATCTAGGTATAACCGTAGGCTGGAAACTTGACAAGAAATATGATATCAAGCCGACAGACGAAATTGAAGTCCGGTTCCACAAAGGGAATGGATGGGGAGATAACAACTATATCTATGGAAATGTGTTCTTTGGCACGCATGAATACGCCTTCTATCGTCCTCCCGATAATCTGATTGATTCTCTTGGCGGCGTATATCCGAATGAAGATTTTTCGGATACAGTTTGGCATGTAAGTGTCCCGGCTATCTGGGAGTCGCATAATAATTATGATACAACGCGTTTTTCATTAAGTGCTCTAGATAGTAGTATTGATGCATATTACCTTCGACTCGATTTCAGTTTTATTCGCGGTATTGTTGTTCCCACAGTCTGCGACTCCAGTCGCTGTGGATACATTTTCCCCGTAGAAGGAGGCACTTCTGCTGCAGCCCCCTTTGTAAGCGGTATCGCTGCCCTCATGTACCAGAAGTTCCGCGATACTACTGGCGATTCACTGCACAGGCATTCGATGCGAAATTCTACCGTCAAGGCGCTCCTGATTCATACAGCAATAGATATGGAAGATTCAGAGCAGGCCCATTTTTCTGGCAATCCGGATCTGTATGCAGCACATCACGATGGTACGCCTCACTATACCCCCTATGGCAAGGGCCCCGATTTTGCGACAGGCTGGGGTTATGTCGATGGCAAGGCGGCGCTGGATTTGATTTCTGATTACAACAAGAATACGAAGGAGTTTGCTAGGTTCCGTGAAATAGAAATTGGGAACGGTTTCGAAAAGCGGTGGACAACTGTTGTCGACAGTGCGCAAAACCGACTTAGGGTGACCTTGGTATGGGATGATGCTCCCGGTGAAAGGGGCAAGGCTACGGATTCGCTGAATTTCAAGGAATCCAAGCTAGTCAACGATCTGGATATGTATCTGGTGAGTCCGTCTGGTGAATACCACTATCCCTGGAGGCTAGACTCATTGCCGACGGAATACATTGACACAAGTGGAAATCACTCCGATGTAGCGACGGGGTTTGAAAGAATCCTGGAAGGAAATGTCCACGATGCATACAACGGCTGTGGTTCGGGCGACAGGTTCGATGAGGCGTGCTTCGACCACCTGAACAATGTGGAAGTGGTCGATGTGGATAATCCTGAGCCGGGACGGTGGCAGGTTGTCGTGATGGGCAGGCGACTCGAGGATTACAACAATGCAGACAGCAGCGCACAGGTGGCGACACTTGTCAGCGATTTTGCCCTTAAGGAGAGTAATTTTTGCAGCGTCGTTCATGATTATGCCCCGCAGACGACATACCGCTGTTCGTATGTACTTGGCGATGACGCCATATCCTACGTCACGTTTGACGAACGCACATTTGTCGGTGCCGGGGATAATATTCAACTCTTTGATGAGAATGGAACCCTATTGGGAACTTACGTCGAGAACCAGCTGGCCGGGAAAAGGCTGAAATTCCGCTCAAGGTTGCTTACGGTCGTACTCCATAGTGACAACGACAATTCGCAGGGCTGGGGATTCGGCGTTACGAAAATAAAGGTGTACCCGATGTCGGTTCTGAAAATGCCGTTCGAATTTACAAAAAAGATGGGAGGTAATCCATGAAAAAAACAATGGTTTTGATTCTAGCTTTGGCAGTCTTTGCCGTTGCCCAGAACTTCGAGCGATGTAATATTTCGGGCATTCCGGATTCATTATCTATATCAACCATTCCGGAGGGCTCGTGCTCAAGAGAAAACGTGTTCGTATGCAATGTCGGTTTCAATGTGGCCGGCGAAAAGAGCATGCTGTATTTAAATATATCTTTAAATGCGGCATGTAATTCTCTTGAAACTAGCCGCCTTGTCGTATATGATGCACCCTCTAATACGGAACCTCTGTATACGACATTCTTTTTAGTTGAAGACGAGTATGAAGCGACACCGCTTTCCCTGACATTGACGGGTTCCCTTGCCATGTCGGCTTCGCTTAATGGGAAAAAAGTCAGAATTATATATAAAAAAGTAAAGGATGAGGCCTATGGGGGAATTCGTCTTCAGACTATAGAATTTTATGGTCCATAATTGTGTATATTGACGTCTGTGAGTGATTAAATGCGTAGCATTCTTTTGATAATTTGTTTCGTATTGTTCCTTGTCGCCTGCGGCGACGGAGGAACTTCGGAACCTATCCTGCATCCTGTAGGAAAAAGTGAAAGTAGTTCCTCTAGTTTTGATAAAGTTAGTTCTAGTGAGACTACGAGCCAGGAAAATCAACCGTCTTCTGCAGAATCAGATACGTCAAGTGAGGAGTTCTGTGTCGAAAATGAATGCTTTGTTATAGACAAACGTGATGGTAATGTTTACAGGGTAATAGAAATTGGAGAACAGTTATGGATGGCGCAGGATCTAATGTATGAAATTGTAAATCAACAGTGCTTTGATGAATCCGTTAACGACTGCGCAAAATATGATGGATTATATTCATGGAGTGCGGCGATGGACAGCGCCGGAAACTTTTCTTTGAATGGTCTAGGGTGCGGGGATGGCCTGGTATGTGTTCCTGCTTCGCCTGTACGTGGAATATGTCCTGCGGGATGGCATTTGCCGAATAATAACGAGATAAAAAATATGATCTATGCTATGATGCATAATAGTGACTTGGACTTATTCGGGCGTTCAACTTTTTGGTTGTCAACGGAAGAAAATGACCAAGATGCATTTTATATGGGTTTAAATATGACGGAGGAGCATAAATCAATGATGGCAAGTCCAAAATCTGATTTGAAGAAAACACTACTTAATGTGCGCTGTCTCAAGGGCAAGTCCTCTGATGGAGCCGCTGTTGTTTCTAGCTCGTCGTCAGTCAGCGTTAATTCAAGTTCGTCATCAGTGGGTCTCTATATCTCCTATGGAGAAATGACTGACGAGCGTGACGGACATGTTTATAAGACAATGACTATCAGCGGAACGCTATACGACAAATTTTATCCAAAACAAATATGGATGGCAGAGAATTTGAACTATGCTTATCTACAGCCAACTTCTACCGAGGATTCATCAAGCTGGTGCGGTGATAATGATCCGGAAACCTGCAAAAGATATGGAAGGCTGTATTTGTGGTCTGCGGCAATAGATAGTGCGGCTGTATTTAGTGAGGATGCCAAGGGGTGCGGCTATTTCGCTACAGACGATAAATGGGTTAAATGTACGTCCGAAAGAAATATTCGGGGGATTTGCCCCGAAGAATGGAGACTTCCTACTTACAACGAATATTACAAACTGCTGTTTTGGCGCTTAAGAGACGGAAGCGGCTTTGCGAAAGAGCAATTACTAGAATATTTTGAGGATGAGAAAGAGGAAATTTGGGGGTCTTCGAATTTTTGGTTGGCAACGGAAAAAAGTAATACTATGGCTTTCCGGGATGCTTTTAGTCCTTATTCGCTAGAATATTCGGAGGGCTATCCTCTTAGTGGAGCCTTGTCTCCAGAAGATAAGAGTATGGTGCATTCTGTCCGTTGTGTCAAGGATGTTCTTGATATAGAATAAAGGGTCAGAATTATTTACAAAACTTGGAGTAAACAATTCGCCTTTTTTAGGCAGAAAATACTAAATCCAGCATAAGACCGGTGCATTTTCTTATTAGATTTTCATTGAGAGGTTTTATATGGTCGTCGATCAAGAACACACCGGTATCATGCGCAAGAAGACTCAC
Source organism: Fibrobacter sp. UWCM (assembly GCF_900129735.1). Classification (NCBI taxonomy): domain Bacteria; kingdom Pseudomonadati; phylum Fibrobacterota; class Fibrobacteria; order Fibrobacterales; family Fibrobacteraceae; genus Fibrobacter; species Fibrobacter sp. UWCM. The sequence continues at coordinate 54,227 of NZ_FQWR01000015.1, forward strand.
CCGCGGCAGCTGGGCGTACCCCTGAACCGCTGGGGCCGTAACCTTATTTCGTGCTGTCCGTTCCATTCGCCCGAAGAGACGTCGTTGTTCTTCTACGACGCGCTGGGCTACTGGCGTTACCGCTGCCTGCAGTGCGGCAGCGAAGGCGACCTGGTCGAATTCGTGATGCGCAGCCGTTTCAACGGGCTCGAAGAGCCCGCCGCCCGCGCCGAAGCCATGGAATTCCTGGGAGCCCAGGAACACGAGCAGGACAGCGACCCCGACGAACATCCGTGGATTAAGGAAATCGGCGGCGAGAAGTCCCGCGTGCTCGAGAACTTCGTACGCTACTGCCACTGGGCCGCCTGCAAGAGCCCCTCTTCCGCTGAATTCTTCGAGAGCCGCGGCTGGAGCATCGGCCAGGCACAGCTCTACGGTCTCGGCTACTACAGCGGCGACCCGGAACCCTTCTACAGCTACTGCATGCTTTCGGGCATCGAGCGCCACCAGGTATCGTTCTACCTCGACAACCTCGAGGCCTACCACGAACCGCGCATCACTATCCCGGCACGCAACTCCAAGGGGCTCATCCACTCCGTGTACGGGCGCTCCATGGAAGATGACGGAGTGCACAACCCCTACATCTCGTACGCCTCGGGCCCGGTCGACATCCCGTTCAACATCCAGCCCGACAACGACAACCCGATTATAGTGGAAGGCATGTTCGATGCTCTGACCGCAGACCTCGCGGGCATCCCCGGCGTGGTATCCACGATGTACCAGGACCTCACGATGAGCCACCTGTACAAGCTCAAGGCTTGCGGGGCAAACTCCGTGACCCTCATCCTCAGGCGCGACGCGAACCGCAGGAGCCAGGAATACCGCATCCAGGACTACCTGAAGATGGCGGAAACTCAGGGGCTCAAGTTCAAGTCCATCGTGCTCCCGAAAGACGAGACGGTAGACCTGCTCGTGCGCAACTACGGCGCAGACCACCTGCTGAACCTCATCAACGAGACGGAAGAGGATACGGTCCACACGCACCGCCGTTCCATGCTGCTGCAGGACATCAAGGAGAACTTCGACACTGCGATGGGCTGCCCGCCCGACGAAAGCGTGGGCTACCCGCTCAACACGTTCCCGCAGCTGTCCAGGGATATCGACGGCATCCAGTCCGGCATCTTCTACGTGTCGTCGAACCCGTTCAACCTGAAGACTTCCCTGCTCTCGAGTTTCGCGCTTGACCTCATCGAGACCAACAAGGAAATCAAGCTCATCTACATCGCGCTCGAGACGCCGCGCCGCCAGATATTCGACCGCATGGTCGCGATGCTCACCGGGCTTTCGGTGCTCGACGTGCGCAAGAAGAACACGGACGAAGAGGTCAACGCGAGGATTCTTGAGGCGACGCGCGCCCTCATGGGCTACGTGCGCGACAACCGCCTGGAAATCTGGGAAGACCAGCCCTCGTTCGACAACAAGGAACTGCTCGCCACGCTCAAGGAAGAACAGCGCGAACACGCGGGCCTCGTCGTGATTATCGACGGCATCGACCACTTCAAGGTGACCGACCGCCCCGACCTCGCCGACATCCACGAGAGGCGTTCCTCCGTAATGCTCGACATCTACAAGACGCTCGACATCCCGCTGTTCATCGGCGGCGAGATTGTAGACGAGAACGGAGCGCTTATCGCGCCGCGCGCCTACCTGCGCGATTCCGACGCCATCTACTGGCTTGAATCCAAGGACGGCGAACTTGCGCTGAATGTCAATTCCAAGCGACTCGGCAACAACAACTTCTACAACGGCAAGCTCTCGATAGACCCGCAGTCCAACCGCATCCAGGAAGCCTGATGTTCACCATCGTGGACTTCAACAACTTCTGGAGCCCCTCGGGCGGCGGCGTGCGCCGTTACCACCTGCAAAAGATGGCGTTCTACGAAAAGCTTGCAAGCACGAGCCCTGAAGCGGGCGTGCTTTCCGTATTCGTGATGCCCGATTCCAAAACGTTTACCGAAGTCAAGAGCAAAAGCCTCGTCATCGAGCACGTGCAGGCGTTCAAGTTCCCGGGTAACTGGGAATACCGCTTTATCTGGAAACTCTCGCAGGTAGAGCCCGTACTCGCGAAATACAAGCCCGATATAATCGAGGTGGGTTCGCCCTATATTCTCCCGACGGTAGTGCGACGCGCGGCAAGGCGAGTGAGCCCCGAATCGAAACTGGTCGGGTTCTGGCACGCGGACTTCCCCGTGACCTACGTGGGCCGCCCCGTCGCGAAAAAACTCGGAGTGGGTCTCGGCACGTTCGCCCGCAAGGAAGCGTTCTGGTACGCCCGCAAGGAATTCAAGGGATTCGACTGCATCCAGGCATCCTCGAAGGAGGCGATGGCAAGGCTGCGCAAGAACAACCTGCCCGACCCGCGGTGGATTCCGCTGGGATGCGACATCGAGATGTTCTCGCCCACAAAGCGCGACGAATCGCTGGTTGCCGAACTCAAGGCGGGCAATCCCAAAAGACTCACGATGTTCTTCCCGCACAGGCATTGCAACGAGAAGGGAATCGACCTCGTACTCGGGGCCTACGACATTCTCACGCAAAAGCTCGGGCACGAGCCCGCCATCGTATTCGCGGGCACGGGACCGAGCCTCCCGCTTGTCGAAGAAGCGGCAAGCAAGCACGAGCATATCCGCTACATCGGGTTCGTGAATTCCATCGACGAGATGGCGCGCTACTACGCGAGCGTAGACCTGGGGTTGGCACTTTCGGGCTGGGAGACCTTCGGGCTCTCGATTCTTGAAAGCATGGCAAGCGGGAACGCGCAAATCGGGGCCTCCGCGGGGGCCGCATTCGAGCACGTTACCGAAAGCGGTGCGGGCATAATCCTCAAGGAGCGCACGCCCGAAGCGCTCGCCGACGCCATCGTGGAACTCTACCACAGCGATATGGCGGCCATGAAGCAGAAGGCCCGCGCATACGCCGAAAAGTTCAGCTGGAACGACTGCTTCAAACGGCAGCTGGATCTCTATAGACAAATTTGTAACAAAGGCCAAGTATGAAACCGGCTTTTTTAAACGTATTGAAGAAAATAGGGGCTAGTGTCGCCCCTCTGCAGAACCTCGTGCTGATTTCACTTGCGGCATGGGTCACGCACATCATTTTGCGCGTACTGCTCCTGTTCCGCAGCAACCCCTACGGCTTCCCGTTCGTCTCTAAGCCGGACTGGTTCATTTTCCATGCGGTGTGCATTGACTTCATGTGGATTGTGAACGCCCTCGTGGTATTCCTGATTCTGGGCGGAATCGCTGTCCGCATCGCTAGCGGCTCTAATGCAATCGGGACAGGGAATGCCGCCACCCGCAGAGTCGCGGTAGTCACAAAAGTCACGACCATTCTCTACGCCGTCTTCCATACCGCAATTTTGCTCCTGACGCTTCTGGACAACGAGACGCAGCGATTCCTGGGCGGTCACCTGACTTTCGGGCTTGTGGACACCTACAAGGACACGTCCTCCATCATCGTGTTCTACGACTACGTGGCAAACGACCTTTCTGTACCATACCTGCAGTTTGTGGTGTTGGCTCTTATGCTCCCGCTAACATACGGTGTTTACAAATTGCTTTGCAAGTGGTACCGTTCCCGCGAAGGCTTAAGCGAGAATCGCTTCTACGTCAAGAAATCCGTCATCGCGATGCTCATTTTCTACATCGCCTCATACCTGTTTGTTTACTTTATCTGGACAGGAAACGCCCGCATGACGAAGCTCCGTCCGGTTGTTTCGCTGATTTATAACGACCTGTTTGTTGCAAAAAAAGCGAGCGGCCTTACAGACGCCGACCTGGGCACTTATCGCACGGCCTACCAGAACCTGTGGCAAAAAATCGAGGGCGATTCCGACTGGACCTTTACAGACAGCGACGCGGGCAACCACCTGCCACTCTATCGCGAACCGACGCAGGCCCTACTCCAAAGCGAAAAGCTCCAGGCCCAGCGCGAAATGCAGCCGAATTTTATATTGGTGCTCATGGAATCGCAGCGCGGGCGCAATACGGGCTACATGAACCCGCAAATCCAGCCCTCGCCCACGCCGTTCATGGATTCGCTCGCGGCACATTCCCACGTGTGGATGCGCATGCATACGAGCGGCGTGCCCACTACCGGCGGCGTACTCTCGACGCACATCGGCATTCCGCACCATTCCAGGCTCGCGCAGGCAACAGACCTCGCGCACGTAACGCTCCCGAGCTTTGTGCAGGTACTGACAGAAAACGGCTACAGCACGCATTACATGTCCGCCGCCGACCCCGCCTGGGATAACCTGGGCGTTTGGATGTCCAAGTGGTACACGCAACAGCATTACAACCGCGAACGCGAAGACGATTCCACCTTCATCGACAACGCGATTGAATACGTGCGCGACACGCTTTCTAAAGAAGGCAAGCCCTTCCTTGCAACGCTCATGACGCGTTCCAACCATTACCCGTTCAACTTTGCCGCGGGCATGACCGACGAAGAAAAGAGCCGCCCGCTGCAGGAGCGCATCAACGTGACCATGGGTTACGCCGACAGGCAAATCGCCCGCTTTATTCGTGCAGTCGAAAACGAGGAATGGTACAAGAACACCTACGTGATTATCATGGCCGACCACGGATTCCCCCTGGGTGAAAACGGCGTTTCTACTATGAACGGCGGCGGATTTTCGAACGTGAGCTGGATTCCGTTCTTTATTCACGGGAAGGGGCTCGATGCCGTCCGTGACACGACTCCTGCCGCTCAGATTGACATCGCGCCCACCGTGCTTGAACTCGCCGGCTTTGCCGTGCCGAATATTTTCATGGGGCATAACTTGCTGCGTGGTGGTTCGACAGGCTCACCAACCGCGGAGGATTCCGTGCCCGAACCGCTCGCAGGCCTTTCCCTCGGGGCGTATTCGGGTTATGCCGCCATCGGGCTCGACGGTTACCGCTTTATCGCGAAGTACCCCGCCCAGGACGAGACGCACATCTTTGCCGACAGCGACACCCGCCAGGAAAACGAGCTCACCGGCAAGTTGCAAAATGAAGAAGGCCGCCTTTCTGCGACCCTCGATACATTGCTCAAAATTTCGGATTACTCGCTCGAACGCGGGCTTTAAATTCTAAACGCGATGCCGCCACTCATAAAGCCGCGATAGCCCGCGCCCAGCTCTGCGTAAACGCTCACATACGGGAACAGGAATTCCAGACCCACAGGTGTCAACTGGACAGAAGGCAATCCGACGCTTTCCAGCCCGCTGTCAAATTCAAGCAAGGCTCCGACGCCTATGCGACTGTATGGCCTTAAAAAATCAAAGAGCGTAAACCAGTTGAACTTGCCCTCGACCGCAATGTGTAACAGGTGGTGGTCCAGGAAATCGCCCGCCTTACAGTACATTTCATGGTCGGTGCCTTCGCAAACGCTTTCATAGGAACTGTAGTACTCGTAAGAGGCCGCAAGACCCGCCTCAATATGAGGGGTAAAGACGTAGCGTGCGCCTAGGCTCGCTACCGCATAGTTCGTTTCAAAGTCAACTTCGTCGGGAACGTCGCATTTCCCATTATTGCAATAATCGAAATCTTCCAGCGATCCGCCCAGAACGGCAAGGCTTGAGTAAGTCGCAAAGCCGCCACCCACGTCAATGACAAAGCGTTCTTGAGGAATTGATTCCCCGGCAAGAGCCGGAACAGCGAACAACGCCGCAACTAGAATAAGATATTTTCTCTTCATGTAGAAGAAAATACAAAATAAGTAAACAGTAGAAAAGTTCACGTTACGAGAAAAAATACCGTTTAAAGGAAACCCGCAGGGACTAACAGTCACAAGGGTTTCCTCCCGCCACACACTTTTTTGTATATGCGACATGTTTTTTTGCGAAGTAGCATACCCGCTTGTGAGCAACAAGCGCCCAGTATTAACTGGGCGTGGTTGCAAGAGTGAGCACAAACCAGAATGTTTATTCAAAGTTTTAGTGCGAACGAATCGCTACGGAACACTTGAACAAAGTGATCGTGTGAGCGTGCGGGGCATGCACGAAGCCAACAAAAGAGATCCCCACCGAGGTGGCCATGCGCACTAAGCACTAAAGTGCTAAGTGCTGTCCGCCCGCCTATGCGGGGATGACACCAATTTATTTCTTTTTCAACCAGGCACCGCACAAATACATCGTAAAGATGATGCTTGTGACAAGGAACATGGCGATGCTGATGCATGCGAGGTCGCCGATGCCCTTCAGGCCGCGGTGCGTCGTGAACAGGAACCCGACAAAGCCCGCGATGGTCGTGGTGGAACTTGCCATCACGTTACGGCCGGTGGTATCCATCAGTTGACGGAGCGTCAGATTCTTGTCGCTCATCCACGAGGTAATCATGTGAATCGTGGAGTCGATTCCGATACCGAGCGCCATCGGGATAACAATCACGTTGTAAATGCTGATCTTGCCGAATTCAAACATGTCGGTGAGGAACCCGAGAAGCCCGAGGGTGAGGAGTGTTCCCATGCCAAAGGAAATACAGCCTGCCAAGAAGAGTTTCGGCTTGCGGAAAGAAATGACCAGCGTACCGAAAATCACGAGAATAATCACCAGCGCAAGCCTGAAGCTATCCTTCTTCACGGAGTCGATCACGTCGGAAAGAATGAACTGCGAGGAGAACGTGCGCAGGTCTTCGCCGTCAAAGTTCCAATGGCCGTAGCGTTCCTGGAATCGGTGCAACGCGTGGGCATCCCAGCTCGGGAAGTCACCGTAGATAAAGCCGATTTTCCCATAGCTGCCGTCCTTTTCTCGCAACAGGTCAAGAGTCCAGCTCGGGACATCTTCGGCGGTAAAGGTTTTCTCTACAGAGGATAGCTTGCGCAGGTTCGCAATATTCACGGAATCTTCGCCCTCGGCACGATCAAACACGCGGGCCTCTACAAGGTCGCGGATTTCTTCGATGATTTCGAGGCGGGCTTCCTGGGAATCTTTTGGCGGAACGAAACTCTTGAGGGTGAGGAAACTTCCGAGGGTTGAATCGTGTTCCACGTGCAGGCGCACCATCAGCGTGTCATAAAGTTTGTCGAGCTGTTCGGGCTTGCTTCCCATCACGGCGGCCGGTGTCGACGTTACCGCCTTGCCCGTAGCACGCGTCACCTTCGTAGAAATCTTGTTCTTCGAGGCCGATACGTTCGTCGAGACGCGACGCAGGTTACGGAGGTTGTGTTCGAAGTCCACATCCTGTGCAAACCAAATGGAAACTGCACCAAGCGCAAAGCTCGCAAAGGCCGCATACTTGAAGAACTTGAGGATTTTCGCCTCGCCCCAGGACTTGGGCAACAGGGAATTTTCCGGAGCCTTCGGGATACCACCCATGCACTTGATAAAGACGGGGAGCACAAGCACAGAGGTAAGCATGCTGAAGAATACGCCTACGGAGGCCACCACGCCGAACTCATAGAACCCGCGGAAGTGCGCAGCGAGAAGAGTCAAGAAAGCAGCAATCGTCGTGAAACTTGCGAGCAAGAAGGGCTTGAGCATCTTCCTCTGGGCGTGTTCCAGCACTTCTTCAAGGGTGGCGTATTTGTGCAAAAGTTTCTGCGATGTTCCCAAGATGTGAATCGAGTAGTCGATACCGATGCCCAGAATGATGGAGGCGACAAACACCGTGAACGGGTTCAGCTTTCCGTAGAACAGGGCCGTAAACGCAAGCGTCGGGAGGCAGGCGTACAGCACCGAAGCAGTCACCAGAATCGGGCCCTTCACGCTCCTGAAGAAGAAAATCGTGAGGAAGATGATAAGCACCAGGCTGATAGCGAAGGAGAAAACGGAATCGTTGGCCACTTCATCCACTTCCTTGAGGCCCTCGTAGGTGCCTTCCACCGTAAAGCGTGTGGGCACCGGGTACGTCTTGCTGCTGAAATAGGCAAGCAGGGAATCGGTGCGGGCCAAAATATGCGTCACGAACTCATAGTCGGTGGAAGGCTTGATGAGCTTCGCGTTCACCACGCCGTTGTAGAGAATCTTCCCGGTACTATCCGGGCGCGGAGAACCGATCAGGCGGTTCTTGAGTTCAGAAGGAATCGTCGACTTGGAATCCCATTCCACTTCTTCGTTCGAGGCGGCCTTCGCATCGATTGTGTCGCCCTTGGATTTCTTGAAGAATGCGTCAAAGGCACTCACCGCCTCGTCAGGGAGGCCGAGTTCCTGCGGCAGGTTCTCGTCAAACCACACGCGTTCCTTTTTCGCGGGCGCCGCAGCCACTTGCGCGGAGTCAGGTCCCTGAGCCTGCCGAAGGGACGAATCAGTCGAGGCGTCGTCCAGCAAATCCACAACGAGCGGGCCGTTCTTGCGGCCAATTTCCAGTTGCAAATCCTCAAGGTTGTTGCGGATATTTTCGAGGTGCTTTACCGGCAGGTAAAGGAGCGCGTTGTCCTTGAAAAACTGGTTGTCGTTATCGACCTGGGTAGAAACGAAGTCACCCTGCCAGTTCTTGTGGATGTAATCGGCAATGGAATCCTGCAGGGCCACCACCAGGTTCACGTCTTCGCTCTGGATGGCAATCATGAACTTGTCGGTGGAACCGAAACGCTGGTACGATTCCTCGAGAGCCTTCACGCTCGGGGTGCCCTCGGGCAGCAGGTGCGAAAGGTCGGCATCTAGCTTAAGGCCCGGCTTAAAGAGAATGGGAACCGCAAAAAGAACCGCCAAAATCAGGTAGAAGGCAAGTGCCTTGTACTGGTGCCTGCAAATCAGCGGAATGTACCAATTGGAAAATCTTTCGGGAAGTGATTTCTTGTTAGCCATAAAAGGCAATATAATAAAAAGGGCCGCATACGGCACGGTATGCGGCGCAAGTTATTGATAATCGGTCAAATACTGGCGATAGGGGGTTCTACCCTACGGCATCATGATGTCGTTGCGGAGCACAGAACGAACGACTCTGGCGGCACCCACCGCCTTCTTTTTCCAGGCAAGGTCGCTTGCATCCGTCGTGAGCGCATACGGGGATTCGCCTCCCGTGCCTGCTCGGTAAACGTCCTCGTTCTCGAGGCCTCCGGTAAGAACGTGGTCGCGAAACCCGAGGTAGTAGGCGTTCTGCGAGAAGAATACTGACGGCTGTTCTGCAGGGCGCTCCTGAGCGAGCAAGTCATAACCCCAGAAATGATTCGGTTCACGCACCTGCGCAAGGTCAAAGATGGTCGGACCTAAATCCAGTTGCGACGCGACATCCTCGCGAACGGTAAGCCCGTTAAGGAGCGCGGTATCCGCCGAGAAAATCCCGATGAAAATCTGCGATGCGGAAAGCCCGAGCGGTTGCGGGACCATGTAATCCACGGAATCCACGGGAGTGTCGTGGTCCCCCAGGATAAAGACAACCGTATTCCCGAAATCGGGGCGGGCGGAGAGAGCTTCGAAGAATCGCCCGAGTTGCTGGTCGGTATAGCGAACCGCGTTCCTGTAACGCGCCATCGCGTCGTCCGGTTTTGCGGCATACACATCGGGATAACCGTAGAACGGAATATGCGAAGAAATCGTGTTGAATGAAAGTTCCCACGGCCTATCTGCCGGCATTTTCCTGAGCACGTCAATCGCGAGATCCACGCCCAAACTATCCGCAGTACCTTCCACCTTCTCCTCGCCTATCAGGTGCCAATCCTTATCGAAGAACTTCTCGATAAAGGGCAAAGTGTGGTCGAAAATCGGGTTCGAAACCGTCACATACGCCCGCTGATAGTTTGTCAGGAATTCGGGCCAGCCCTTGAACTTGTTCGCCGCATAGAAACTAGGCACGTCGCGGTTCGGGTGCGAGGGGAACCCCATGTAGGTCGCCATCGTGCCGCGCACCGTCGGGTAGCCGCCGCTAAAGGCGTTCTTGAACCATAGGGCTCCTCCCTGCGCATTGCCGGCGGAATCCTTTTCGAAGTAAGCGCCATTTGCAAGTTTCCAGATGTTCGGCGCCACGGCGGTATCGCCTTCGAGCATCTTGTTGAATATACGGCCCTTGAACGATTCGCCCATGATGAACACGATGTTGTAGGGCTTTTTCGCCCTGTATTCATGAGCCGGAGCGCTACGGTACATCGGGAGTTCCAGGGCATCGCTGCGACCCGCCGCAAAGTTCTTCGGCAAGAAGGCATCCAAATCGCCGACAAGTTCCTCGGTAATCTTCGCGTTGTCATGAATGAACTCGAAAGTCTCGACCGCGGCAATGTGCAGGATGGGCGCCGTAAGCGTATGCTTGCCGAGCGTAAACCGCATATCCACCTTCGTGTGCGTCACCGGGATTTCAATCCACCCGCGCGTGCCCGTAAGGAACAGCACGAGCGGCACCAGCGAGAGTGCCATACCTACGGCAAACATCACGCCGGGAACCTTACGGGAAGCGGGCTTCCAGGCGCCATTGCGGTTATCGAGCACGAGCGTCTGGCGGCGTGCGCGCAGCCGGAGCGTATAGGCGACTACAAAGGCAAAGCCACCCGCAAAGCAGAGCACGACCATCGAAACCCAGAGCACCGTCCCGAGCAGGTCGCCACCCAGCGTAGAAACCGTAGTGGCATCGGTGATATTCGAGATGTGGAAATACGTGCGCAGGAAGGAATAGGAAAGGCGCTGGTGCGAAAAACGAAAAACATCGTAGTCCGCGACTGCAATAAAGAAGTAGAGCGCATAAAAGACGGCAAGCCCGCGGGGAGCGCGCGCAAATCCGAAGAGGCCCGCCATGGCAAGCACCGCGCCGAACGCCATGAAAATCTGCCAGAGGGTCTTGCCCTCGAACATTTCGGCCATCGAGAGCCCCAGCGGGTCGGGCAGACTATAAAAGAAAATCAATAGCACGCTCTGCACCAGCAGGGCAATGAGCGCCATTGCGAGGAAGGGGTTCTTTAAACAAGAAATTATTTTATCAATCAGACGCATAGGCAAAAACAAAGGAAGATCCCCGCCTTGGTTCGACTTCGCTCACCACAGGTCGCGGGGATGACACAGGAATCAACGTTTCAATATAAAATCTACAGCCTTTTCCAAATCCTCGGCCTGGCGGGCGTGAACCTGCGCGTAGCGTTTCGGGGCGCGTTCTGCAAAATCCGCATAGATGCGGGCGTCGAGCAGTTGCACCAGGCGGTTCTTGATTTCGCTCACGGAATACGGGTCAAAGAACAGCACCGCATCGCCGCAGACCTCGGGAATGGAAGTCGTGCCACTCGCCGCTACGGGTACGCCATAGCGCATGGATTGCACCGGCGGGTAACCAAAGCCCTCGTTCAAACTCGGGAACACGAACGCATACGCATTCTGGTGCAAGAATTCCAGTTCCTTGTTTTCCACATAGCCAAGAAGCACAAAGCGGTCCTTGTGCTTGAGGTGGCGCAGGTAGGCACGCGCATTCGTAGCGCCGGTAATGACCATCTTCATGTCAAGCGGCTTGCCCTGTGACTGATACATGCCCACCAGTTCATCGAACGCTCGGGCGGCGCGCAGGTTATTCTTTTCCCAGCGGGCTCCGCTCGTGAGCAAAAAGTATTTTTTCGCGACAACTCCCGGCGGTAAGAAACCTTCGGGTTCATATTCCGTCATCGGGCTGTAGAACACCGGAATTTCCAGGTCCATGAGTTCCGGGAAGAACGCCTTGATGGAGGCGCGGCTGTGCTCGCTCACCGTAATGGTACGCACCTTGCGACCGTCCGGCCCCAAAGTCAGCGACTCCGCCATGCGCCGCGCCAAGTCCTGGTACTTGGGCTTGTAGAAATACTTTTTCCAGCTTTCGCGGTAACGCACCAGCGCCTCGAACTTTTGCCCGAGTTTCTTGGCAAAACCTACACCCGCCCAGCTGTACTGCATTTCAAGTGCACGCACGCCGTGCCAGGTAAACACGAAGTCCTTCACGTCTATCGCCCACTTCTTTTCGAGCGAATAGAGCGGCGTGTAGAAGGTATCAATCTGGTTTTCGTCAATAATCTGCTGCGGTGTTTTTTCGCTGATATCGAACAGGGGAATGTTCTGCGTTTTGCACGCATCGAGAATCGCCGGGTCCAGGTACTTGCGACTATCGTAAGCGCAAAAGAGTGACAACGATGCATCGGCCACTTCGGCTAGTTCGGCAGGCTCACCAACCGGCTCAGTGACCTTGCCATAAAGACGCTTCACCAGCGCCCAGAAAATCACTTCGCCGTAACTTCCGCCGCCGTGGAACTTGGCGCTATGAATCGGCTGTACCGCCACCAGATTGAATAGCAGGTTCACTTGCAGCCCCCGCGATTATCCTTCCCGAGAAGCGTTCCCAAAATTCTCAGCGGAAACACGAGGAACGGCATTTTCTTGTAAATCCACGCGAGCGACTTCGCAAAGGCGTAGCTGCGGATAATGTAGGCGCCAGCCGCCCCCACCTTACGGGTCTGGAATTCAAACTCTTCCTTGGCGTGGGCAATCACGTCGTCATAATACTCGTTGATGGTAATGCTCTTGTCGGCATTGACCTTCACCGGAATGTTCTTCAGGTTGGTATAGAAGTCCTTGCGCAAAATCTTGGGCAAGAACAAGTCCATGCTGGCAGGCACCTTGTGGCCGCGGGTATCGATGATGCGAGAACCGAAGAAATGCAGCACCTTCGCAGTGGGCAAGAAACGGTTGCCGTAAGCCAGCTGGCAGTTCCAGCCGCCGGGCATTTTCTTGGTGATGTAATTAAACTTGAAGTTCGTCTCGGCGAGGCTCGCCATGTCGTACGGGAAGTTCTTCGACACGCAATAGAGCCACAGTTCATGCCAGGTTTCGAAGAACTTGCGGGCTTCGGGAGTGTCAGCGGCAAACATCACTCCCCCGTTAAAGATTTCGTCGTTCAGAATCGGCGAGAATCCCATCATCTTCGCGTTGTTCAAGACCTTCTTGCGGTTAATCGCCTTCGAAAGATTCGTATGGAAATCGAGCACCGCATAGATGCCGCCCTTCCATTCTTCGGGAATCGAGAGGTCGCCCACAATCGCAATGTCGGAATCCATGTACAGGAAGTCACCGTCGACCACATTGCGCATGACCGTCTTGAGGTAGCGGGAACGCAACATGAGCGTAAACTTTTCGTCGAGGGTCAGCACCTTCAGTTCGTCAACCGCGTCCTTCAGAGCCGCGCGCGGGCCGGTGAGGGTCGCAGCCGTCTTGTCGTCGGTCAGGAGCGTCACGAAGGCGCCCGGGTTATGCACCCGCAAGGAGGCGATGGCTACCAGCGTCTGTTCACAGAAAAAATCCTTCGGGGAACTGGTCAGGACAAAAAGGTACTTGGTCATGGATTACATCCCCCAATCAATCTTGCTAGTCCAGCGGAATCGTGGACTTCGCGTTTTCAAAATCTTCTACCGTATCGAGCTCGCACGAGAAATAGTCCGAGGCATCCCACACGGTGTAGGTATGGCCCTGCGGAATCAGGCGCTCAAAGGCGAGTTCGTAGAACGTGTTTTCCAAATGCTCCACGTTCATCATCTTTTCAAGTTCGGCATAGAGGGCGGTAGAATAGGCCGCCCCGATCTTCTCGATGCCGAGGCTTTCGCCTGCAGCAGCCTTCGGGGAGCACGTCTTGCTGATTTCGGAAATGTTCCCGTCGGCACCAAGCACCACCTTCATCTCTTCTTCGCCCAGCTCATGACGGATGAGCGTAAGCACGTTCGCCGCCTTGGATGCAAGCACGTTCTTTACAATCTGCGGATCGTAAAGCAGGTCGCTATCGAGCAGCAGGAATTCCTTGCCCGCGACAGCCTGGCCTGCAAGCCACAGCGAATAGATGTTGTTCGTGGAATCGTAGAGCGCATTGTGAATGAAGGTCACGCGAATGGAATCGCCGTAATGGTTCTTCACGAAATCTTCAATCAAGTGGTTCAGATAACCCGTCACAATCACGAAATCGCGAACGCCGGACGCCACGATTGCATCCATGGAGCGTTCCAAGAGGGAACGGCCCTTCACGTCCAAAAGGCACTTGGGCGTGTTATCGGTGAGCGGGCGCAAGCGCTTCGCCATTCCGGCAGCAAGAATTACGGCAATCATACGGCAGCACAACGCTTGATGGTGTCGACCACCACCTGAATCTGTTCCTTACGGCCAAGCGTAATGCGCAGGCAGTCTTCCAGGCCCTTGTCGCTCATGAACTTGATCTTGTAATCCTGTTCGGCCATCGCCTTCTGCAAGGCTTCCTTGATGCGGGTCGGGTACTTGATAAGGATGAAGTTCGCAACGCTCTTGTACACCTTGAACCCCGGGAGGTTGCCAAGTTCCTTCTTGAACAGCTGGCGGTCCCATTCCATTTCGTCGGCGACCTTGCGGTAGTGATCTTCGCTTTCGATGGCGGCCATGGCCACCGCTTCGCTAAAGCGGTTGTAGCCCAGGTACTTGTTGGCGTAGCTCAAGAACGATTCGTGCCCCTTGCCCATAAAACCAAAGCCCATGCGCAGTCCCGGAAGTCCAAAGAACTTGGAAAGCGTGCGGGAAATAATCAGGTTCGAATACTTGTTCACGAGCGGAGCGATGTAGGCCGTATCGGTCGTGATAAAGGAAGCGTAAGCCTCGTCAATCAGCACCATCGTATCGTTCGGGATATTTTCCATGATGCGGCCGATTTCGACCGGCGTAAGGCAGTTGCCCGTCGGGTTGTTCGGCGAAGCGAGCAAGAGCATGCGCGGGTGAATCTTGTTGGTGAGCGCAATGACCTCGTCCACGTCGTAAGCGAAGGTATCTTCCTTTTCGTGCAGCGGGTACATCTCGAAGGAACCGCCACATTCACCGGCGATGCGGTTGTAGTACCACCACGAAAATTCCGGAATCATGATGGTCTTGTTGTCACCCTTCATGAGGTAGTAATGGACAGCGTTCTTCAGGATGTCTTCGCCACCGTAACCCAGCAGCACCTGTTCTTCGGGCACGTTGTAGATTTCGCTGAGTTTTACCGAGAAGATGCTCTTTTTGCCCTCGTCATAGATGCGGGTGTAGAAGCAGAGCAGTTCAGGGTCAAAGTTCTTGACGGCATCGAGCACCTTCTGCGAAGGCTTGAAGTTGAATTCGTTTCTGTCCAAGTAGTTCATGTTTTACCTTTGTGGGGCTTGTACCCCGATTCAAAACCTTTTTAAATATAAATTTTTCCTTATTTCCACCACACATCAAGCCCGTGATTGTAGCGTTTTTCTTCGGGCGGAAGCTGCATGTAGTCGCGGTAGAAGAGCGACAGGTAGTAATCGTAGTTCCTGTAACCGCTAAACTTGCGGTTCTCGAACGGGTAGTCGACCGTTTCCGCAATCTTTTCCAGGTCCAGAATGCGGTCGGTTTTTGTGTCGAAGAATAGCGTTGCAACATGGCCCGAATGGGCTGTCGGGTAGCGGCGAATCACGCGTTCCACATAGCGGCAGAAGCGTTTTTTGCCCACAATACAGGCCACCGCATAGAAGAACCGCTTGTACAGAAGCGTCCAGGCGTCGTAACCCTTCGACTTGAAGTCGGTCGTAATGGCGAGCGTAATCACGCGCAAAAAACTGCAGTAGAGCACGAACGCCTTTTCGAAGAACCTCGATTTCGGGAGTCCGTCCAGCGGGAAGATATCGACCCAGATTCCCATCTCGCCCTTGTGGCGTTCCATCTTGACCGTAGTGCGGTTGTCGTATGCCTTTGCAAACGGGTAGAAGTAGCCGTCGCAGGTATCGTCGACCAGCGTGAGCCATTCCTTGTGGCCCGCCGCATTCTTGTCTTTCAGGATGGCGATGAGTTTCTCGTAATCTTCGCGCAACATGCAGATATCGATGTCGTCGTCCCAGGGAATGTAGCCCTTGTGGCGCACCGCGCCGAGTAGCGTACCGTAGGCAAGGCTATACTTCAGGTTGTTTTCCTTGCAAATGCGGTCAATCTCGTCCAAAACAGACATCTGGATTTCGCGACATTCCTGCTGTTCAATCTTCTTCATTATTCAGCCTTCCCGCTAGTAAGTTTTTCCCTATCGGCATCCATTTTCTTCTTCACGATTTTCCAATAGATACCGAGCAACGCGAGAACCGCCAGATAAATTCCGCCCTTTTCAACAAGCGAAAGCTCCGGCTGTTTCACGTTGAGCATTACATAGAAAGTAATCAATCCCACAATCCATGCGACCTGCGACACAAGCCGTACGGAATATGGCCTGTAGCCCATCTTGATAAGGTAGATGTTGTTGCAGATAATCGCCATGATGTTGTAGCCGAGCATCGAGAGGGCCGCACCCACGAGCCCGAGCGCAGGAATCAGGAAGTACCCGAGCGCAAGAGCCACGCCCAGCGAAATCACGTCCATAATCAGGGAGTACAGGCTCTTGCCCATGCCGTTCAACACCACGATGGACATGCCGCCAAAGCCCGCGACGAGATGCACCAGCAGGAGAATCCCGAGCGCCTCGGGCTGCACGATGAAGTCCTTGCCCGCGATAGAAAGAATTTCGCCCGGGAACAGCACGATGAAGAACCCGATAAGCAACTGGATGAAGGTAACCATGAACACGCAGTAGCTGTAGACAGGCTTGAGATCGGTCTTGAGGCGCTCCTTGTCCATACCCGCGACAACCGGAGTGAGGATAGGAGTGAACCCCACGCGGATTGTCTGGAGGGCGTTCGAGATGGTGACCATGATACCGTAGGCACCCGCCTTCTCGGGCCCGAGGAAGAGCATCACCAGCCAGAGGCTAGAGCGCGTGAGGAACGAGGAAACAAACTCGCCGAACCCGAGCGGGAGCGAGTAGAGCAGCAGGCCCTTCGACACGAGCTTGCCCGGATTCATGGGCATCTCGGGGAACTGGCGGCGCACCAGCACAAAGTGCACGCAGAAGCCCACCACCTGCCCCACCAGCAGGCCCAGCGGGAGCGCATGCGGGATTCCCATGAAGTGGAGCGCGATGGAAGTCGCGGGCGCGAGCGTCACCGTCAGGAACGAATTCACGAACACGGCATTCTGCGGACGGCGGTTGCCTTCGGAAGCAGTACTGAAAACGTACGTGCCCACGTAGAACAGGAGCGAGACCGCGTACCACGGGAGTTCATTCGAGATATACGGGGTAAACGACCCCACGAAAATCACGCCGGTGCAGAATAGCGCGATGGCGGCGGCAATCCAGAACGATTCCATGATGCCATCGTGTGCAGGGCGGCCGTTCAACTTGTTCTGCGGCAGGTACCAGTAAAGCCCCTTGTCGAGCCCGAGGGTTGCCGAGTGCGCGATGGTGAGGAGGAGCGTCTGTGCCGAAACGAATATACCGAATTCTGCAGCGCCAAAAATGCGCGCCATCACAAAGGTCAATAGCGGGCCGCAAACCTTGAGGATAGTCCCCACAACGTTCACGATCATCGCCTTCTTCAGGAACTTGCTGTCGGTCTCTAGATTGCCCATAACTGGCCCAAAAATAGATTTATTTCGCACCGGCCCCCAACCGTTTTGAGCCATAATCCGACGAATTATCTATATTGCCCGATAAAGTTCGCAGATGCGTACTTTTCCACTCGTAAACCGGGAAATTATCATGTTCAAGACCATCGCTATCGGCTGCGACCACGCCGCTTTCGAATACAAGGAAAAACTCGTCAAGTTTCTGGAAGGCAAGGGCTACAAAGTCCTCGACATGGGCACCGATTCTACGGAATCGTGCGACTACCCGATATTTGCCGACAAGGTCTGCAACAAGATTACCGGCAAGGAAGCGGACTGCGGTATCCTCATCTGCGGTACGGGCATCGGCATGAGCATGGCCGCCAACAAGCACAAGGGCATCCGCGCGGCAGTCGTCGGCGACCTCACCTCCTGCGAATTCACGCGCCTCCACAACGACGCGAACGTTCTCTGCATGGGGGCACGCATCATCGCCTACGCGCAGTGCGAAGTTTTCGCGACCAAGTTCCTCGAGACGGAATTCATGGGCGGCAAGCACAAGAAGCGCATCGACATGTTCGAGCCGGCATAGTTTTAGGCCATTTTTGCCTAATTTGAGCAATTTACAGATTTTTCGTTCACTTTCGCGCTTTTTTTGCTAAATTAACTAACGTATGGTGCAGTTCAGTCAAACGTCATGGCAAGAGTTCTCGCTTCCGAATGTATTGGAAACGCTTCAATATGCTCCCCTGAACTTGACTATCGGCAAGAGCCCGCTTCTCCATTACATATTCCCTAAAGAACTTGCCGCCGGTGCAACAATCAAGTACCAGCTGCAGTTCGGCTTCAGGGTCATCAGGTGGACCGGCATCATCAGTTCGGTCAAGGACAACCAGGTGACGGTGCGGCTGGGCCAAGGCCCGTTCCGCGGGTTCACCGCCAGCCACAAGTTCGTACCCGAAGGGCACATGACCGCCTGCTACGACGAATTCTCGTTCCAGGGGTTCACGAACATCCCCGAAGAGACTTTTGCGAGCATAATGGCTAACGCAAGCGTAGTTTACGGGATATACGCCCGCAAGGACACGCGCGACATAGTCCTTTCCGTAGAATCCCAAAAGAAGACGCAGGCATTCGAATCGCTCGACCTGGGTGCCACGGCGGGTTAAGCCCGCACCGGGGGTTCCGCCATGTATTCCTCACTGGAACAAGCGCTGCTTGACCTGGAAAAGGCAGGCATGCTCAGGCGTATCCGCGAAGAGGTGGACCCCTACTTGGAGATGGCGGAAATTGCACGTCAGGCATTCGACAGCAAGGGGCCGGCGCTGCTTTTCGAGAAGGTGAAAGGGAGCAGGTTCCAGGCGGCATGCAACATCTTCGGGACCCGCGAGCGCATGGAATTCCTGTTCCGGGATACTCTCGAAAGCACAAAGACCGCAGTCCTGTTCAAGTCCAACCCCGCAGAATTCTTTAGGCATGCTGGCCCCGCCACGTTGTTACGCGCGGCAAAAGCGGGCATACGCTCGCTCCCCAGGTGTTCGGGCAGCATCCGCGACTTCGAGGAATGCACGCTCGCCGACCTCCCGCAAATCGTAGGCTGGCCCGAAGACGGCGGGCCGTTCCTCACGCTCCCGCAGGTGGCGACACTCCCGAGTGACGGCGCGAAGATTCTCACCGCGAACCTCGGCATGTATCGCGTGCAGATTGCGGGGAACGACTTTGCCCCCGACGAATGCGGCATCCACTACCAGATTAACCGCGACATCGCACGGCACCACCGGAAGGCCATCGAGGAAGGCCGCTCGCTCAAGGTGAGCGTGTTCCTGGGCGGGCCGCCCGCACATACCGTCGCCGCAGTGATGCCCATGCCCGAGGATCTTTCGGAACTTACCTTCGCCGGAATGCTCGGCGGGCGGCGTTTCCGCTACTTTATGCACGAGGGCTACATCGTCTCGAGCGATGCGGACTTCTGCATCCTGGGAGAAGTTGCACCCGAACTCAAGCCCGAGGGGCCATTTGGCGACCACGTGGGCTACTACTCCGGCAAGCACCTCTTCCCCTACCTGAAAGTGAAGAAGGTACTCTGCAAGAAGAACGCGATTTACCCGTTCACCTCCGTAGGTAGGCCCCCGAAAGAAGACACGATTTTCGGCGAGTTCATACACGACATTACCCGGCCGATGGTCCCCTCGTCGCTCCCGGGCGTAGAGGCAGTCCACGCGGTCGACGCATCGGGAGTGCACCCGCTGTGCCTCGCCATTGCGAAGGAAAACTTTATACCCTACATCAGGCCCGAGGAACGCGAGCCTCTCGAGCTCCTGAAGACGGCCAACGCGCTGCTCGGATTCAACCAAGTGTCACTCGCGAAGTACCTGATGGTGGCCGCAAAGGAAGATGCCGGCGTTAAACTATCCGCGGGCGCCGATGCGTCCGGCATTAAACAACCCGTCGGCATTAAACAACCCGTCGGCATTAAACGACCCGACGGCAAAAATCAGGATGCTCGCAGGGCACAGGATGTTCGCAGGGCACAGGATGTTCGCGAGGCAAAAAACGCCTCCGGGGCGCTGGATGCCCGCGACATTCCGGCATTCTTCGCGCACGTGCTCGAGCGCGCAGACTTCGCGCGGGACTTGCACTTCCAGACCTCCACCTTCATCGACACGCTCGACTACACGGGAACGCGACTCAATCACGGTTCCAAGCTCGTGATTGCCGCGGCAGGCATCAAGCGCAGGGAACTGCGCGACAACCGCGCCGATCTCGACGGGCTTAAACTGCCCGCGGGCTTCTGCAACGCGAAAATTGCGATGAAGGGCGTGCTCGCCGTGCAATGGAACGGCGGTTCAAGTGCCGCCGAGCGCACCACCGAATTAAACGGCGACGCGGGCAATCCGGGCGAAAACGGCGCCCACCCCGCTCCCGAAAACATCGCGCAGCTCCGCGACGCCCTTGCATGCTGGGAATACCGCGAAAACTACCCGTGGGTGAGTATCGTGAACGACACCTCCACCATCGGGGGCGACTCGCAAAAGAGCCTGGACGATTTCCTGTGGCTAACGTTCACGCGTTCCGACCCCGCTCAAGACATCTACGGACTGAACGAACGCTTTGTGCAGAAGCACTGGGCGATAGACGCCCCGCTCATCGTGGACGCCACCATCAAGCCGCGCCACCAGAAGGCACTCGTAGTTCCGGACAACGTTGTTTTGAAAGCGAAGGAGGTTCTAGAGAATGCACGCTAGTTCCCTCCCCTCCATATACAAAGTTCTACTTTTGACCGTGACAATCCTTGCTACAGCGATTGCGCCCGCACAGGCACAGAAATGCGGCATGGCCTTCGCGCACCAGAACAGCAGGCAAAAATCCGTATTGCACCCCGCCGCAGCACTCCGATTCAGGAACTGCGATGCACGCGAATACTACGACAGCGTCTATACCCGCGAAACGGAACACTTCCAGATATTCTACACGCTGGGTATAGGCCCGCACGCAACCAGGCCCGAATTTGTAGACTCGCTCGCCGTAACGCTCGAAAATGCGCTGACGTTCCACACGAAAACCATGAAAATGCGCGCACCGCAGGGCATCGACACCACGAGTCACTACCAGATGCCCGTGAAGGCCGGGCTCTACCCCGTCGAAGTCGCCGAAATAGACTTTCTCCGCGACCCGAGAAGCGTGCTCAAGGCAGACGCCTGCAACGGTTGTTACGGAGTGACATACCCGAGCCCCAAAGATTACCACAAGTCCGAGATAATCATCGACAACGATTTCAAGTACGTGCCGGAAAACGCGACCGCCACAAGTTCAATCGTGCGGGACGAAAAGACCTGCACCTACCCCACCTCAACCGTAGAGCAAAACAGCACAGCCTACCAGTACTCCTACAACAAGGAGTTCGCCAAGGGCATCCAGGTCACCATATACCACGAGATGTTCCACGCCGTGCAGTTGCAGTACATGGACCTGTTCAATCACTGGACTTACTGGATAGAGGCTTCCGCTGCCGGAAACGAGGAAGTCGGAGCCCCCGATATCGACGACTACTTCCTGTACGTCAGCAGGTTCTTCAACTACGGCGGAACCGCGATAGACGCAATCGAGTACGAGTACGGCCTCGTAATTCTCTACTTGTACCTATACAACCACGTGGACAAGCACTTCGACAAGGAAATCTGGGAACTTTTCGAAACCAAACCGAATGCGCCCTTCAAGGAAAACCTCAAGAAGATTCTTGAAAAGCGGGGCTTGGACGGCGATTCGCTATTCCACGACTTCGCGACGGCGGCAGCGCTCTCCGGAAAGAACGCGAACGCAGTAAGCAATGCACGCTGGATTCACGAAGACCAACCAAGATGGGCTCCGGCAATCGCAAATCGCCCGACGTTTATCGACGGAAGTGAAAGCCAGGGCAAGTTCACGCCTGGCATTCCTCTCTACTCACTTGACTTCTACCTGGGCGGCACCCCGGACCTTGACGAATACAAAGGCAAGGCTACGGCGCTTGTGTTCAACGGCGAAAAGATCGTCATTAGGGAAATCAAGAACACAGCCTCGGTGGATTCCATCATCAAGGACGCCTTCTTCGCCGATTCCATCATGTGGGTGTTCAGCAGTTTCGACAATCCGAAACGCATTCCCGAAATAGTAATGGATTCCACGCTTCGCGCCTTCCCCATGCCCTGGCGCGGCAACGGCTCGCTCTGCTTTACTCCGCTACCGGAATCCAAGAAGTTTATCGAAATTCGTAACGCCCGCGGGGATCTGGTACTGCGCGAACCCTACGAAAAGACGACGCACTGCATCAACGAAGACAACGTAAAGAGCTCGATGAAGCCGGGCGTGTACCGATTCCGCGCAGGCTCCCGCGGGAAGACGGAAAAGTTTATCGTCACGTACTAGATGTCTAAATGACGGTATCGGCAAAAAATAGGACCAAATCAAGAAAAAAAGCCGGTTTAGTCCTATCTTTGAAGCGCAAAAACACTAAATCATAGGACTAAATGCCTAAAAAAAGTGATTTAGTCCTATCTCAGTAAAGAATTTTGGCGAGTTGAATAAAAAACTGGAGCAAAAAAGCCTCTTCGATAGGACTAAGCGCTCAAAAACAGGGCGTTTAGTCCTATTTTAGAGCAATTCCCCGATCCAGGGGAAGATATTGTCCTGATTCTCGAGTTTTACGAGGAGCGAAGTATCGGGCTTTTTGCGACCCATCGCGAGTCCGGTCATCGCGGCGGCGTAGAGGGCGCACACGTTCCTGTAGTGCGTGTTCTCGCGGAAGCGCGCGTAGTCGGCCGCAGACTTGTTGTGAATCATAAACGCCCAGTCGGAGGCCTGGAACAGCAGGAGCTCGCGGGCCATTTGCGCGTAATACCTGCGATACAGCCGGGTCTGCGCGGTCTTGCCCTTCTTCTCGCGGGCAACGAGCGCGCGGCGAAACTCTTCCATCATGCCGCGCATGCGGAAGAATAGCGGGTACGCGTGACTCACCTCGTCGTTCATCCAGACTTCACCGAAACCTCCCTCGCCCCATGAGGAGAATATCGGGCTATGTACCGCCTCGTCGCAGGAGGAATACATCGTGGTTTCGAGAGAGGCCATCTCTACCGTATTGGATGCGGCGGCGCGCTCGAACATCTTCTCGATAAACAGCGGGCCCTCGAACCACCAGTGCCCAAAGAGTTCCGCATCGTAGGGGCACAGGATGGAGACCTTGTTGCCTTCCATGTTCGGGAGGAGTTCGGTGACGGTCGCCTCGCGGTTCGCCACGAAGAGGCGCGCGTGGTCCTCGACCAGGCGCATCGCGTTCCACGGGCGGTAAATCTGCTTGTCTTCGCTCCCGGTAATGCGGTAGTACTTGAGGCCGGTCTCGATGGGAGTATCGCCCGCCATGAAGTAATCGCCCAGGTAGCTGCGGTCGCGTTCGCCTGCAATGTCCTTGAAGAACTCGCGGTACTCGGGGTGCCCCGGGTAGCCTGTCTTGCGGCTCCATACTTCCATGGAACTCGCCTGCTCGCGGCCCATGCAATAAAGCCCCGCAGGGGTCTTTATTGGCGCAAATACTCCGTATTTGGGCGCGGGCTTTGCCAAAAGCACGCCGTGGGTCTCGAGGAAGAAATACTTGAACCCGAATTCGGCGAGAAGGCGGTCAAGACCTTCGAAGTACCCGCACTCGGGGAGCCAAAGCCCGCTGGGCCTGCGCCCGAAGGCTTCTTCAAATGCACGCACGGTAACGCCCAGCTGCAGTCTAATTGCCTGCACGTCGGACTGGTACGCCGGCAAGAACGGGTGGGTCCCCACGCAGGTAAGGAGGTTGAGCTTGCCGCATTCCTCGAGTTGCTTTAGCGCAGGTATAATCTCGCAACCGCAGTCGCGTTCCCACGTGTCAATAAGCGCAACCTGTCGCCGGTAGTAAAAATCCACCACAGTCGCAATGTCATCGTTCCCGCGGGCACGCTCGCGTTCCTTCTCGATGAGTTCCATCTGCATGTGCAGATGGCGCGTGAACTTTTCGAGCAACAAGCTGTCGGTAAGCATCGCGAGGAGCGCAGAGGAAACGCTCAGGTTGAGCGTTCCCGGCACGCCCTTCTCCTGCAGGCGGCGGAGCATCTGGATTAGCGGCAGGTATGTTTCCGCCATAGCCTCGAAAAACCAGTTCTCTTCCAGGAACCGGTCATATTCGGGCTCGCGCACGAACGGAAGGTGCGCGTGCAGCAGCAGGTGTATTTTACCGGGCGCGGACAATTAGCCCTCGTGGGTTTAGAGCAGGCTAGCCTACTCCGTGCGCTTCACCACAATGGGGACAATCGTTGTCGGGAAGTCGCCATCCTTGTCGGTAGCGAACACCGGGATAATCTTCGTAGAATCCGGCAGGTCTTCTTCGAAGCTAAAAGTGCCATCCGGGTTCAGCGGGAACGGTTCGCCGCGCACCTGGAGGTGTGCATCCGGGCGGGTTCCACCGTAAACAATCAAGCGGGTCTTGACCCACAGGAAGAAATCCTTCCCATAGTTCACGGAATCCTTCGGGAGTTCAAGCTTGTTGCTCTTGAGGGCGGCGCTGGAAAGTGCACCCGAGAACATGGAACCCGAGGAGCTGGAAAGCGTGCCGAGTGCGTTTTCGAGCCAGTTCTTCGCGGACATGCTCGAAAGTCCCGAACTGCCGAAACCGCCCATGGCGGCGCCGCCGAGGGACGCCTTCACGAACACGTCGTCCACGTTCACCTGGGAACCTTCCGGAGAGTAGGCCTGCACCGGGACGGATTCCACGAGCGGCATAAAGTTCTTGCCTTCGGCAAAGCCGAGCACGGCCACCGTATTGGAGGTAGCCTTGTTTTCCACATACCAGCTGCGGGCATCGGCGGGCACCACCACGTCGTGGAACTTGCGCTTCTTGCTGCGCTTCACGGTGAGGTCGTCCGAAATATCGAACAGGCGGAGCACCAGCTTGCCCTTGCCCTTCTTGGCGCGCTTGATACGGTCCTCGGAAACTTCCCAGAAGGCCTGCATCCAGTTCGGGTCCTTCTGCATGAGCACGAGGTATTCGGGGTCGAAGTTCTGCGCCATGCTGGCAGTCTTCGTCACGGGCTTCGCGGCGGCCTTCGGAGCGGCGACCTTCACCGACTTTGCAGATTTCCTTGCGGTAGATTTCAGCACCACATCGGTCTGTTCCGATGCCTTCGGAGCAGACTTCGCAGAAGCCTTCGCCGTCACCTTCGCGGCAATCTTTGCAACGGGTTTCGCCGCAGTCTGCGTGGCGGTCTTCGCGACGGTCTTTACCGCAGTCTTTGCGGCACTCTTTGCCGTAGCGGTCTTCGTCGCGACCTTTTCTACCACCTTTTCGGCTTCCTTGGCGGCAGTCTTCACCGCCTTCGTTATCTTGGAGGTCGTTTCCTTGACGGCCTTTTCCACCACCTTCTTGGTGGCCTTAGTCTTTGCTGTTTTTTTCGTAGCCATTACTAGCCTCCTTCGAAAATCTACCTGCGGGACTGTCCCCAGCTGCCGATACCCATCAAGCCGAGACGGATTCCCAAGAACACTTCATCCCAGTTGCCCTCGGATTCAGAGAAGCGCTTGCCGCCCTGGAGCGCGAGGTCCACGGCGATACCCTTCCTGCCCAGCGGGAAGTTCGCTCCAATGGAACCGCCCACCTCGTAAACGTCCTCGATGTACCAGTTCTTGTACCATGCGCCTGCACGGTAGGTAATCCTGTCCCAGAACGGGTCGTAGTACAGCCCACTGCCATCGCGCTGGTAACCTACGGACGCGACAAAGTCGTTCTGCGTTTTGGTCACGCTCCGCATGTCGTAGCTATGCCCCACGTTATCGATGTCCTTGTCCCAGGCGCGCCACTGCAAGTCGGCCATCACGTTGTGCCTCTTGGCAAGGCGGTAGTTGACACCGGTCGCAAACATGGCGGGGACCTCGATGCGACGGTCAATCTCGCTCGGCACAAGCGTATCAATTTCCGAGAACCGGAAGTTGTATTCCAGTTCGTTCAAAAGCGTATAGCCCGTCGTGTACGAGAAGTAGAACGAGGACTGACGACCGCGATACTGCACGGAGCCGGTATAGTAGCCGGGGTGATGCTCAACTTCCCACGAGCCTTCCACGTAGTCCGTAATTTCCCTGTTGTTGGTGGCCCACAGGTCTTCTTCGGCAACGGATTCCTTGTTCGGGCCAAGCGTAAGGCTGCGCTTCATGCTCCCCATCACGATATGCATGGACGCACCCAGAGAAACATTGCGGAGGTACGGGAGACGCACCGCGTATGTCGGCACAATCTCGTAGACGCTTCCGTTGTATTCAATCTTCGCGTTGGCAGATAATGCGGAATCGGAAATCTCCTCGCGGATAACGGAAGAATAGTGCTGCCAAAGGGACACGCCGAACGCGCCAAAATCGCCCATCGGGAACGAGAGGTTGAACGAGGGCATGGCGATGTTCTTCGTGAAGTAGCTTTTGCCGTGAGCTTCTGCAGTATAGAGGTCCAGCAGGAAGTTCAGGTTGAACACGACCTTGGTATCGAAGGCCATGCGTGCCGGGTTCGTGACGGAAAGCCCTTCGGATTCACCCGTCTTTGCACCGCCGGCAAAACCGCGGCCTGCCGCAGCGACGGAACCGCCCACAGTCTGTTCTTCACCGAGAGCATCGAGACCAATCATCGACGCCTGCGTAAACACGGCAAGGCAAACAATCAATCCTAGAATCTTTTTCATTCTTCACCCCCGCGCTTGGTAGCAAGCCAGAGCTTGAGCGTTGCCGGCTTGCTGAACGATGTACCGAAGTCGTACCGGGCGTAATCGAAATGGCTAAAGAACACATACGACGTATCCGTCTTGCCTGTCGTCGAATCCTTGAAGGCGTAGTCCACGTAGGCGGAATCCTTCGCCTGGAGCGTCGGGTAGCCGAGGCGCACCATCATCTTGAGATTGTGCCCGCTCTTTGCCTGGTTGATAACGTCGCGCATGCCGTAGGTCACCTGCAACGAGAGCGAATCTCCATCGAAGAACACGATGTTCGGGTGACCAGATTCCACAATCATCTTGCGGTTCAGCCTGTATTCTTCCATCTTGCGGACTTCCGTGCCCAGGCTATCGATAAACGTGCCCACCACAACCTGGATGGGCAGTCCCAGTTCATTTATGCCCTCGGAATCGTCTCGCGGGAAGGTTATCTGCGCAAGCACCACCGCCTGGCGCACGTCGTTGCCGTCACCCTCGTCGAAGGGGAAGGCATCGCCGTAAAAGTCCGAGAGCGCCTCGAGAACCTTATCGACAGGGTACTCCACCACGATGGAATCGAGCACGCCGCCATGCAGCAACAGGCATCCGTCGCAGGTATCATTGTATGTAACAACTTCACTCATACGGAAAGCGACAAAGTTCTTGTAGGTGGTATCGGAGAACGTCTTCACACGCATGAAGGGTGGCAGCCCAGTCCCCGTACCGTAGATACGGTAGGCTCGCTTGGATTCAGGAGCGGAAAGGCGCAACTGCAGGTGCGTCGCGGAGCCCGATTTCTTCAAGTCCTCGACCAGCGCAGAAGGCATGGGAATCTTCACGAGGGAATCCTTTGCATCAATGGAAAGTTCATACGTGGTATCGGCGGAATTGTCCGCCACCCATTCCATGAGGCTTTCACGCCAGGCGGAATCCGAGATGTCCTTGATGCTATCGACAAAAGCCTTGGGCTTGCCCTTGCCCACATCGAGTTTCCATTCCACCTTCAGGTCGAGCGTTTCCTTGTACGGGAGAGAATCGGCCGGGAAATACTTCGCAGAATAGAACGGATTGAGCACGAACAGGGTAACGAACGCCGCCGCGGAATCCGATTTGGACAGAGAATCGATGAAAGCCGAATCCCTGAACGCGATATCGAGAACGAGGTCGTGCGTGAGCCCCGCCTGCGTGCCGAAGATTGTCCTGTCGTACGCAGGGAAAACGGTCCTGCCCGCAAACGCCTCCGCCGACACCGGAGTCAGGTCTTCTATAGTAACAGTCTGGACCTTGTAGCTATCGGGCATGCCCTGGTCTCTAAGCCAGCCGCTGAGCGCCGTATCCTCGGAATCGAACAGGCACGCCGACAGCGTTAACGCCATTACAGCCAAAAAGGACAATAGAACAAATTTTCTCTTTTTCACTCGGTTCTCCGAATCTAGTCTAAAATTCGCCCTATAATATAGAAAATTTGCCCCTTTTTACTATATTTGTCCCCGAAAATCAAGAGGACATTATGGCCCAATTCAACGCGCATTTCAGGAACATCAACGGGGACGACACCTACCCGCTGACCGACGTCATTTACCGCAGCAAGGTGGACGGCAGCCTTTTGGAAGTCGAACACGACCGTGCAGCCCTTGCCAGCAAGAGCCCCGACGAATGGAAGAAGCTCTTCGCCGAACGCCGCATGAGCTTTGAACCGGCCGACATGAGCGGCATCTGGAGCAAGCGCGAAATGGTGCTCCCCGACATGCCGCTCGAAGACATCGTCACGATGCGCGAAGGCTGGAGCCCGCTCTTTGACGCGGCCCCGCTGGCCAAGGAAATGGGCATCAAGAGCCTGAAGGTCAAGCTTTGCGGCAACTCCCACACGGGTTCCTTCAAGGACCTCGGCATGACGGTCCTCGTGAGCCAGGTGAACCACATCATCAAGAAGAAAATTCACGAAATCGACGCCGTGGCCTGCGCCTCTACCGGCGACACCTCCGCAGCCTTGAGCGCCTACTGCGCAAAGGCCGGCATCCCGAGCATCGTGTTCCTCCCCGCCGGGAAGACCAGCGTCGCCCAGCTGATTCAGCCGATTTCTAACGGCAGCATCGTGCTCGCCCTCGACACCGACTTTGACGGTTGCATGAAGATTGTGCAGCAGGTCACCGCCGACAACCGCATTTACCTCGCGAACTCCATGAACAGCCTCCGCGTGGAAGGCCAGAAGACGATTTCTCCGGAAATCTGCCAGGAAATGGGTTGGAAGGTGCCCGACACCGTGATTATCCCGGGCGGAAACCTCGGCAACGTGAGCGCACTCGCCAAGGGTTTCGAAGACTGCAAGGCCATGGGCCTCATCGACCGCATTCCGCGCATTATCGTCGCCCAGGCCGAGAACGCCAACCCGTTCTACCAGGCCTACGAACGCGGCTTCGACAAGCTCGTCCCCATGCAGGCAAAGAAGACTCTCGCCAGCGCCATCCAGATCGGCAACCCGGTCAGCTACCCGAAGGCAGTACGCGCCATCCAGAAGACGAACGGCATGGTCGTGAGCGTCACTGAAGAAGAACTCGCGAACGCCGCCCACCGCGGCGACCGCATCGGTCTCTACTGCTGCCCGCATACAGGTGTGGCCCTCGGCGCCCTCGAGAAGCTCGTGGCCGCAGGCAAGATCGACAAGGAAGAGAACGTGGTTGTTATCAGCACGGCACACGGCCTCAAGTTCACCGAGTTCAAGGTCGGCTACCACGAAAAGAAGCTCGAAAATATCTGCTCCAAGTTCGCGAACCCCGTGTTCAAGGCTCCAGCAGACCTCGGCGCCGTCATGGACATCTTGAAGAAAGAGATGGCCGAAAGAAGGCGCTAGGATCTAGACCAGCATTAAACCAGAAAAGGCTTCGCGTTTGCGAAGCCTTTATTTTCATGGATACGCTTGTCTGGATCCTTCGACGCGGCGTCTACGACACCTTGCTCAGGATGACTCCGTCATTTCTTGTGTTTCTTGCGGCGAACGCCCCACTTGTCCTTGATTTCTTCTTCGATCTTCTTCTTTTCGTAACGGACAACCATCTTGAACTGCACCGTGTAAACGCCGGTACCCACGAAGCGGCCGCGATGGTCCTTGAAGTTCCAGTTCACGAACAGCTTCTGGTCAGAGACAAGGCAGTTTCCGCCGAACTTCGGGCTGTTACAGGGCACCAGGATGGTCGTGTCGTTCACGTACTGTCCCAGGTGGTCATAGTAGTTCACGACGAACGTGATGAACACCTTCTCCGGGTCAAGAGAATCGAGCACGGACGGGTCCACCGTTCCATCGGCAGAAATCTGCGCGCGGTCGAGGAGTTGCGGCACGAACCGCTCGCCCAGTTGCACGAGTTGCCCGAGGGCCCCCTCCTTCTCCATGTCTTCCTTGGTCGTAGAACTCGGCATGTAGCGCAGGTTCACGGAACTCAAGGTCTGCAGCACTTCATCTTCGCCGTCGAAGGTACCCATATTGGTCGCTTCCACCAGGTGGTTCAGGAGGCCCGCAATCACCACGGGGCTCGGGTCATCGCCCGCAACGTTACCGTAGTTATCCTCGATAACGCTCTTTTCGCCATGCACCACCATGAGCGAGTCGCCCGGGAGAATCGTAGAGGCGCTGCCGTCGACGATAATCTTCACGCTCAGGCCATCGGCAGCCCAGTCGAGCCCCTTCGGGTTGATATCGATGGTATCCTTGCCGTGGATGTAGCTGAAGAAGTCGTCACCCTTCAGGTCCTTGTACTTGATGACCTCGGAGAAGTAAACGATGAGCGTATCCGCCTTCTTGCCGTAACTGAGGGTAACCGCAGAAACTACCGGCGACATCTTGTCAACCAGCGGGGCGGATTCCTCGTTCACAAACGTCTGCCCGAGCACGTCGTAGTACGTGTAGATAGTCGCCTGCGGGAGCGATTCGCTGATGCTCGTGACGCCCTTCGCAATCGGGGTCGTCGAGACCACGTTCCAGACCACGCGGGTAGAATCCTTGCCGTCGAACTTGAGGTCGGCGGGCTGGGCCTGCAGCTGGATCATGAGCCCGCGCTCGCTGTACCACGGGTATGTCGCATACAGCATGTTCTTCTCGGTCTCGGTCAGGGGGCCGCTGAAGTTGGTCACTATCTGGTCGAGTACGCCATCGCCATCGGTATCCCTGTATTCCACGTCCACCACAGAGGGCAGGCGGTCAATGACCGTTATGGGCACCTCGCGTTCGTACTCGTCGGACGTGAGATACTTGAGGTTGTTGAACTGCACGCTCGGATGCAGAGACACGCTATCGCGCTTGTCACCCTTCAGGCCCATGTTCTCGCCCACGAGAATCACCATGTTCCTGGTCGGCATATAGATATTGGTGATCTGGTCCAGGTTGAACCCGTAACGCTTGCCTTCCTGCTTCAGGAGCACGAGCATCTCGGGCGTAGCGAGGTCCCTCGGGATAAGGTCGATATTGAACTCGATAAAGAGCGAATCCTTGCCGTGCACGTCGCGGATGGCGAAAGCATCCTTGATGACGCGGCTACCGACTTCGATAATGTAGGCATCGCGCGTATACGCGACATCGTCGTGGATGTTCTTGTAGGTAATGACCGCATAGGCGTCTTCGGGGAACTTTTCCGGGAAGTCGAGGTCAGCCACATCGATGCTGATGCGGTCGCGGGTTCCGTTCAGGGTTGGCTTGCTCTTGGGCTTGAGCGTATCGCCCTTCACCACAAGAACCACCGACGATACCTCGAGTTCGGAAATCAGGGTATCCTTCAGGACGATTTCAACGTAGTCGAGCGCCTGGTCGCCATCGGTATCCTTGATGTAGCCCAGTTCGGCATCCGGAATCGGGTCATAGAAGTTTATGTTGTCTATAATAATGGTCGTACCGCTCCCCGGGTCGTGCACGATGATGGAACCGCCATTCACAACACTGTCGGCGGTTACCCAGATGGTTATGGAACCGTCGGCATTCACGCGGATGGTATCGCTCGGGTTCGGATTCTTGGGGTCAATGAGCGTAAGGCCCGAAGCCGTCGCGAACGTGAGGCTGTCCACATCGCCAAAGTATTCCTTCACCTTATCCGGATCGAGCGTAAGGGCGACAACCTGCCCCACCTGGGCGGAGTCAAGCCCGGAATTCACGTGCAGGTCGAGATTGAGCGCAACCGGGTTGTTTTCTTCCATGTAGTAGTTCTCGCCAATCTTGATAACACCCGTACCAGCCGTGGAATCCACCGGCAGGAGAACCGTTGCAGTCGTAACGATGGAATCACCCTTCTCGAACTTGTCGTCGGACGGGTAGAAGTCGATACCGCCGCCACTGCTAGAAACATCGAAGTCCTCAAACCCGACATACACGCGGGAAGAACTGGACCCGAAGTTGATATCCTCGGAACCGCCCTTATTGGAGGAGCTGCTGCCGGAGTTACCACCCGAGGAACTGTTACCGGAATTACCGCCGGAAGAACTGCTGCCGGAGTTGCCACCGGAGGAACTCGTGCCCGGATTGTCGCCAGAAGAACTGCTGCCGGAATTGCCGCCGGAAGAGCTGCTGCCGGAGTTGCCACCGGAGGAACTCGTGCCCGGATTGTCGCCAGAAGAGCTGCTACCGGAGTTGCCACCGGAGGAACTCGTGCCCGGATTGTCACCGGAAGAACTCGTACCCGGATTGTCACCGGAAGAGCTGCTACCGGAATTGCCGCCGGAAGAACTCGTGCCCGGATTGTTGCCCGAAGAACTAGTGCCAGGATTGCCACCGGAAGAACTTCCCGGCCTGCTGGAACTGCTCGAATTCACGCTGGAAGAGGATTCCTCGTACACCACGCGCGAAGAACTGAACCCGATGCTGCTGCTCGAGACCTCGACATCGGAACCGGTATTTGCGCCCGTACGCACGACACCTGCACCCGAAAGCGGGGCAAGGTCATCGAGGTAGTTATCAATCCACTGCAGGTGAACGAGCACGTTGTCGTTGATTTTCTTGTCAGGGTTCGCCGCGTAGTCCACGAATACGAGGTGACCCGTATTGCTCGCCACAAACAGGTGACCCATGCCGTCGACCGTACCCTGGTCAAGGCGCCAGCCCACATAGCCTCCGTCATTGGTTCTCGGAAGCGTCAGGTGATTAAGATCTTCCTGGAAGAAGTACTGGCGCAGGTCAATGAAGGCTACAACCTCGGCCTTCATCTTGCCACCTTCCTTGTAAGGCCTAATCTGCACAATACGCGAACCGCCGAACACGAAAATCGTTTCGGAATACGGGTCGTACGTACCACCGTGTGCACCTTCAAGCGAGTCGATAAGGATTGTCGTACCGAGCTTGGTAATCACGGAATCGTTAACTTCGCCACCGATAGAATCCTTATTCGACGCAGTCACCTTGGTCCAGGTCGTATCGGTGATGTAGCCGAAATAGGCTCCCGCCCTATTAGATTTCTTCTGGTTGTCGCTACAGGGGTTTCCCGTGTTGGCATTCGTCTCGCAGCCACCGCCCAGATAGTTGGAATACGTAAAGAAGGCATTGCCGTCCTTATCCCATATAAGCGTAGCCAGTTTGTGGTGCTGCACGCGGTCTGTACTTTTAGGAACAAGTTCCACCCTGTAGCCCTTGTCCGCAAAGTTCCTTGCAGCAATGTTGTTCGAATCAATTTTGGTCGAGAACCTGTAGAGGTAGCCGGGAATGCCCGCCGCCCAGAGCCATTCCTGATTCGGGTCCATCATCAAGTGCCAAAAGCCCTCGGTACTTGTCGCCGGGGTCGATGTCTTCACGAGGCACTTACCACCGTTGGTTCCTTCCTTTTTTGCAGTCTTGCTAATCTTGTGGACGTTCGGGCCCTGGGCCGCTACGAGCAAGTCGCCATCCGGATGGTGCACGATGCCATCGGCTCCTTTCATCCCGTCTTCCTTACCGCAAAGCGTATCCTTCTGCAACAGTTGTAGGTAACCCGCACCATCGTAGTAGTACTGGAGGCTCTTCACTGCGTCTTTCTGATAACTCGCATACTTCGTGTAATACAGGGTTGCCTTAGTGGAGGCATGAGGAACAATATCGCCAACCTGCTGAATCCAGATACCGGTCGCCGGGTTTTCCGGTGCCGCCATAGTGCCTTGAGCCATGGCAAAGCCACAGCCGAACGCTAATGCTAGTAATGTCTTCACTATCGTTTTCATAGTGTTAACCTCCGAAAGGCGCTAGTCCTTGGACCGAATCTTGCGGGATCCGGTAATGCCCCAATTATAGTACCTTTCCACTTTAAAACTTTCCTTCGCACCATACACGCGCACCTTAATGTGCGCGACATACGCACCCACGCCAACGCGCCTTCCGTTGTTGTCACGCATGTTCCAACGCAGGTACAGCTGGTGCGGGTTTTCAAAACAGTTTCCATCAAAGATATCGCGGTCGTCGCACTTGATTTTTTCCGACGCCTTCGCGACAAACATTCCCAGGTTCGTGTACACGTAGAGTTCCCAGTCCAGGCCTATCTTCGAAAGGTCCATCTCCACGTCATCAGTTTCTTCCTTGAGGATAGTCGCGAAGCTCACGTCCATGAGCACGCCGAGCGCCTTGTGGGCCTCTTCCGAGGTAAGCCCGTCAGCCACCTCGAAGGTAATCGCCTCGTCCACGGACTCGTCGATATTCTGCCTGGATGCAAACGAGTAGTTCTGCGTAATCACGCGCGGGTCACCCTCGACCATCACTGCGGGAGCAAGTCCCGAAAGTCCGTTGCCCTCGCTATCCTTGAAGCTCAGGCACGACGCATCGAACCTCACGGAATCGGCGGGGTTCATGCGCTCCACAAGGCGGGTGCCGCTTTCCATGCGGATTTCGGCAGACTTGCCATCGGGCGCCCACACGACAGCAGTGAACGGGATGCTCACCCACTCGCCATCCACGTGGAACTTGAACGCATCAGCGGCACCATCCACGTTCTTGTAGTCAATCGCCTCGGAGAACTCGATGAAGAACACGTCCGACGCCATCTTCTGGTAGGATTCCGGCTTGAGGAACGTACCCGAGATGACAGGCGCCATGCGGTCGTGCATCGCGAGGTTCATCGTCTTCTCCTGCTTTTCGCCCTTCTCCGTCTCGAAGTAGGTAACCGACACGTAGCCGTATTCCTCACCCGTCCTGGAACGATCCTGGTCGATGGAGGTGAGTTTTTCCATAATGCCGTACTCGTCCTTCTTGAGGTTGAGCGCAAAGCCCACGAGGGTTCCGTCTTCGGAAAGCGTGAGTTTGTCCGTATCGGGCACGATTTCAATCACCTGCCCGTTCGTATCGAGCCAGTAGTAGCGGATGACCATCTTCTCGAGGTCCTCGCGCGTAATCGGCATATCGAACGCAACCGAGGCGCTATCCATGCGGCCATCGCCGTCGCGGTCGAAGAACGCGTTCTTCTCGTCATCTACGTAGATGCGGCCCGAGTTCTCGACAACCGCAGGATTATTCTTGCCCGTCTCGTTACCATCCGCCGCCTTCACGAGGCCATCGGGGCACGCCTTGTCGGCACAGGTCGTCGCAATCTTGATAGAATCGCCGAAATCCACGACGCCCGTATCGAGCACGAACACCCAGCGCTTGCCATCCTTCTTGATAGCCTCGAGGTTAATCGGGGTACCGTTCAGGATGTAGCCCTTGCCTTCGTTCCACGACTCGTCGATAGGCTTGTTGTAGAAGAGTTCGAGCGTATCGGTGGCGCCATCGCCCTTGATGAGGTTCGCCTTCAGGATGACCGGGCCAATCCTGTCAATCATGGTGCCCTCGGCGCTGGCGGAAGCCCCGGTGTTCACCGACTTCATGTCGACCCTCAGCTTGCCGTTGCCGGAATCCTCCGGGACATCCGACTTCACGTTGGTCAGTTCAAGCAGGCCAGTCTTCTTGGACCAGTTCCATTCGCCATCGTGTTCCACAAGCTTGTCGCCATCCGGCCAGGAATAGAAGAACTTTTCCATGTCCACGGAATCCTTGCGGCCCGAGAAGTACGCGGCAATACTGTCACCCGCGCCGTCTCCGTTGGTATCGAAGATAAACGCGCTATCCAGGACAGGCATGTCGGGGTTCACGAACTGCAGGTTGCCGGGGAATTCCTGCGTCACGATGAAGTTCGTGTCGCCTTCCGCCGTGAGGTCGATATAGGAATTGATGGTAAACGGGGAATCGTCGCCAATCACCGCCTTCGTCGCGTGGATGACGAACACCGCACGGCCGTTGCGGAAATCAATCTGGTAGCCGAACGGGCGCAGGGGCAGTTCCACGCCGGAAAGGCTGTAGTAGCGGAGCGCCGATTCGAGCGGCTTGATGTAGAAGGTCTTTTCGAGGGTGGAATCGGTCAGGTTCTTGCCGGGGCCGACCGGAATAAAGGCGCGGGCATACACCACGAGCGAGTCGCCCACCTCAAGCTGAATTTTTGTCACGTCGCTTATGGGTTTTTCGCACTTGCTATCCTCGCAAAACTGCACTCCGGGCACGTAGTAGTTGTACACGCGGGCGATAGAGTACGTGCCATCGTTCTCGAGGGCGGTACCCACCGCGACGTTGTAGATGGGGTAAAGCGCATCGAAGATGACGCCCTGCACGCCGGTCTCGCCGGAGTTCACGACCTTCATGTGCGAAATCTTGTCGCCGCCGTTCTGGAGGGTGAGGCTGACGGAATCGGAATTCGCCTTGGGCGCATAGACGTAGAAGTCCTTGTTCGGAATTGCGTTCGCCGGGATGGCGTCCATTTCGGCAGGGACGACAAACAGGCCCACACCCTTAGCGCCAGCCTCGAGCCGCTGGTACACGCAACGGTCGTCGGGTTTACTGCCCGAGTAGTCGATGCAGTCCACCTTCTCTTGCGCCAAAAGCCCTGCCGGGAGCAACAGCAACCACAGGAGCAAACACGCGATATTTCGATTCAGGAACTGCATAAAAACCTCAAAAACGGACAATACGACACGTATAGACCATAATACATTATTAAATGTATCTTTTTTTTTAGGAAAATGGGGCGACAGGAGGGGCGTTTCTATTCCATCTTGGAATAAACATCGAGCACGACCGTATCCATAAATAGCCATCCCCGCCCGACTAGGCGGAAAACGCCCCCAGAAAGTTCGGCATAGCCCTCCGAAACCCACCTCGAAAGGGCCTCTTCCGGAACGGAATATCCCAGTTTCTTGAGTCCGTCAAGGCGCATTCCATACTTTGTACGTAACGAGAGTTGCACGTATTCGGCGGCAACATCCTCGGGAGTGAGCGTATCGAGCGTGAGCCCCTCCCTCGGGCAGCCGTTTTTCACATAATCGCGCCATCTTGCATACTTTTCGGGGGCGTAGAACCGCACTCCCCCGTAGAACCCGTGGGCGCTCGGCCCGAAGGCCAGGTACTCCCCGCGGTTCCAGTAGTTCAGGTTGTGCAGGCTTTCCTCGCCCGCGCGGGCGAAATTCGACGTCTCGTACCGCGAAAAGCCGCATTTTTCGAGCAATTCGACGCTTTTCAGGTACATTTCCGCATACAGGTCCTCGTCTACGGTCTCGAGACCCTTGGAAACGCGGATTCCCAGGCGCTTCGCCGGGTCGACCTTGAGCCCGTAGAGGCTGATATGCCCGACCCCGCTACCCGCGAGCCGTTCCACGTCTTGCAGAAGGTCGTCCAGCGATTGCCCCGGCAGGTCGAACATGAGGTCGGCGTTCACCCGCAGGTTCCCGCCCGAAAGGAGCAGGTCCAGCGCGCGCATGCCCGTTTCTACGCTGTGGGCGCGCCCCACCCGGTCGAGCAGGCGCTGGTGCAGGCTCTGGAGCCCGAGACTCGCCCGCGTGATACCGCATTCCCGGGCCACTGCAACGCGCTCCGCGTCGCAGGATTCCGGATTGAACTCGAAAGTCGCCTCCTTCAGGCGGCCAAAATCGAGACCCGCGCCCGCAAGGATCCCGAAAAGGCGGGCCATCTGCTCGGGCGAGAGCGCAGAAGGCGTCCCGCCACCCACGTAGAGCGTCTCGACCGCCGAAAATGCCCCCGAATGCCTTTCCGCAAAGGCGGAAACCTCCCTCAATACCAAGTCCAAATATTCCAACTTCAACCATTCGGGAGCCGGAAACGCGTGAAAATCGCAATAATCGCAGATTTTCTTGCAAAAAGGGACATGAATATACAGGCCAAGCATCTTTTTTAAGAATTTTTGATAATTTTGGGCATACTTTTTGTAAAAATTTAATTTATATCCGTAAACATGGAAGACCCGAAGAAAAAAAATTTCATCGCCACGTTGAAAAAGCGAATACCCCTGTTCGTCTTCCTCGCTATCGCCACGTTGAAAAAGCGAATACCCCTGTTCGTCTTCCTCGCTATCGCCACGATAGCGTTTTTCCTCGCATCGACCCTTCTCCTGGACGATTCGTACAAGGACATTATCCTAATCGCGATGGTGTGGTCACTCCCCCTGTTCATCCACTGACCGCCCCATGATAACCCTGACCCGCCAAACCGAAAGAAAGTTCAACGCCGTCTGCTTCTACGTGCTCTGCTGGATACTCGCTTCAGTGGGGATTTCCATGCTTGTCACGTACGCCGAGCGCGGCTACTTCGACCTGGGAATCGTGCTCCAGATGCTGCAGTTCGCGCTGTTCATGGGCTTTTCGCACGGGGTCTACGACATCCTTATCCTAAAGGACGAGATGGACTGCCGCCCGGTGTGGCATTCCCTGCTCATACGCTCGCTGTACTTCCTTGCGGCAATAATCACGAGCAAGATTCTCTGCATACTCCTGCTGCGCATCAAGAGCGGAGAAGGCCTTATGAACGAGGACGGCTTCTACGCCCTCATGGACGCCATACACAGCCCATCGGAACAGGCGCAGGTCATAACGTTCTTCCTGGTGGCCTACCTCATCACGTTCGTGAGGAGCGTGCACAAGAAATTCGGTACGCGCGTGTTCTGGAATACGCTCCTGGGCAAGTCGCAGGAACCGCTCGAGGAAAACCTGATTTTCATGTTCATAGACCTGCGGCATTCCACCGCGCTCGCCGAGGAACTCGGGCACGTGAAGTACAGCAACTTCATGAAGGACTACTACAAGTTCCTCTCGAACTGCTGCGAGGAGAACCGCGGGCAGATCTACCAGATTGCAGGCGACGGGGCGTTCCTCACCTGGCCCATTTCTGCCTGCAGGAACAGGGCGCGACCCATCGACTGCTTCTTCGACTTTTGCGAATGCCTGGAGCGCATAAGCCCAAAATTCATCAAGAAATACGGTGCCGCGCCCAAGTTCAAGGCCGGCGCACACTGCGGGACGGTCGTGACTACCGAGGTCGGGAACTTCGGCAGCGAGATGGCCTATCACGGCGACGTCCTCAACACCACGAGCCGCATACAGTCGCTCTGTGCGAGGCTCGGCCAGGAATTCCTTATCTCGGAAGACCTCTACAACGTGCTGCCGAAGCCGTTCCCGCACGGGTACATGAGCAAAAAGGAAGGTTTTTTCGAATTACGCGGAAAAAAACACGAAATTTTGATATTTTCTTTGCAAAGGCCCTTGACAAGTCTAAATTAATATTCTATAATTGGTCTCACCTCGCGGGAATAGCTCAGTTGGTAGAGCACGACCTTGCCAAGGTCGGGGTCGAGGGTCCGAGTCCCTTTTCCCGCTCTAAACGAAAAAGACACCTTTACGGTGTCTTTTTTCGTTTATTCGCGGAAGGGACCGGACCCGAGACCCCTTGGGGGAGAGGGTGCGGCATAAAGTGCCGTGCGCGAAGCGCATACGATAGGCACTTTATGAGCTTGATGCGAGTGCAACGAGCATCGAGCCCGTAGGGTTAGACCGCAACCTTGCGTAGCAAGGAGTTTTGCGGGCTAACATTCCCTTTTCCCGCTCCTCAATATATGCACAGGACTCCGTCGGAATAAAGGATTATGCCTTTAGGATTGGCGCCCCAACACCCATAGTGTACGGTCGCAAACGCAATCGGCGCGCCGTCAAGATGTTTCATTTTTTTCTCACCCTTTTGACAGAGTTTCTATCTGTTCCGCAGGGATACCCGTGAATTCGACAATTTCTTCGATAGGTCTATTTTTCGCCTTCATCTTGCGAGCAATTTCACGCGTTTTGTCAAGGACTCTTTCTGAAGCAACTGCATCAACCTTCGCGTTGATCTCGTCCGCGAATTCTTCAAAGATGCCATCGACCATGGCGTTGTGGTCCCATTCCTTGTGATACACTTTCTGGTAGGCCTCGAATTCTTTCTTGGAAAACTTAGACACTTTTGAACTTTCCGT
>NZ_FQWR01000007.1:0-154587 GCF_900129735.1 Fibrobacter sp. UWCM
TATACCACTTAACAAGAAAAAAGGATATATTTTAACTTAACCGGTAATGAATATGGTTGTTCATGAACCCACTATTAAAAAACCTACAAATCCAATGTCAACAAGTTGCAGGGAAATACCCAGTTTATGTTGCTGTGGGGGGATAGCCCTGCGTATAATTTTGCAGAGTTCAAGATGATTGTGGGGCGCGCTGTGGAGCCGACAAGTGGCAATACGGTCAAGTCCCTGTTTGAAGAAGCCAGTGTCACATTCCCGAAGAATTCGGTCGATACCGTCAAAAATGTCACGGTCAGAACAGTTGAGGCGTCGGATTACTCTTTCGAGGTTTTCAACAACCTGGCTCTCAAGGGCCCGATTGTGGAAGTCCTTCCGAGAATGACTTTCGCTGATACTGCGCGGCCACGAATTCAGATGAAAATAAGTTATGAAGAGATGGAGGCTATGCATGCGACTCCGCAGACGGTAAGGCTGTATAAGGTTGATTTTGTAAATAAACAGTTTGTTCCGCTTACAGATGTTCTTTATGGCTATCTTGATAAGTATGGCAAGGCTCTTGTTGAAGGTGCTTCCGATACTGTTGCGACATGTTCGACAGCAACGGATATAAGATGCTATACGGATAAGGAACAGTGGGCCTACTTGCTGATTTCTGCCGAGACAAGGACCTTCTCCGTGTTTACGGCGATGGCTTCCGGTATTGCGGAAACTCCTAACTTCAGCGTGACTGTTTTGCCTGAAATCGCCTCGACTGCAAACCGCACGGTCCGTGTGGACGGCATATCGAGATTTAGGCTGTACGTAGATGATGATTCGCTGTGGGCTAACCGCGGTGATGTTACTCCGCCAGACACTCTCGCTTTTACTGCGGATTCCAACGGTTTTGCCCGAATTGCCTTGCCTTCTCGCGGTAAGGCCATTGATACCAGCTACGTGTTCGTGGTTGCCCTTGGCGAACCCGATGCGGAAGGAAATATGGAAGAACTCCCTGCAGCTCCGGCAGTGGCTCGTGCTTTGACTGTGAATGCGCAGTTTGCTTGCTCCGTTCCATCCGATTCGTTGTGGCTAGGCCTCGACAACGGCTACATGGCATACGGCGCAAGCTGTACGCATCCGGGTTACGGGCTGGTATCGCTCTATCGTGATGGAAAAGTCATAGCCGAAATCCGCGGCGAGATTCCCGATACGGTAATCTATGACGGTTCCAAGACTTCCGGTGCATCCGGCTTGGGCAAGATTTCTACCGGTGTCTATGAATCGCGCTACGTGGGCGTTTCTGCTCTCGGTATGGATATGCAGATGGCGGGGCCACGAGTCTATACGGATTCTGCACGTCCTGCCATCAGGAACTTCTCCGTGCAGGATTCTTCCGAGGTCCTTGACCGCATCTTTACGGCGACTGCGGATGTGTATGATTCCGAGTCGGGTATTGCCCGCGTGGTCGTGACGCCGGTGTTCGGTGGCGATACATTGCGTGTCATGAATGTGGTGCCTGATTCTGCCGGTCATGTGTCTGCAAGTATCCGTATTTCCCGAAAGCAACTTGCCGAATGTACCGGCTGTTACCTCTCCATGGAAATGCGTGTGGAAGATTACGGTCATAACCACGCGGAACAGGGGTATGTTTCGGATGAAAAGTTGTACCCGTACCCAACGGAACTTGCCCTGTGGTACCCAGCCCGAGAAAGCAGCGGCAAGATTGCTCACGAACTGCTCGGTACGGGGCATGACTTGGACTTGAGAAAAGTGAATAACCCTTGGGGCAGTGATGTCGGCTTGTATTTTAATCGAAATACCGATTATGCAGTTGGAAAAAATGGCCTTGTTGATTTCGGGAGCACTCCCTCGTACTCTTTCGAGGCACGAATCAAATTGGGCTACGGCAATCACGAATGGCATAATATTCTTGGGTTTGGGGGACCTGGTGGACTCGATATTCGCCTTATGCAAAATGAGCAATCCTTGCGACTTGTTGAAGGTCCGTTTATCTGGAATTCTGGTTCAATACTCCCCTCACAACAAAAGTCTTGGGCGCATGTCGTCGTGACCGTTGATTCTGCCCATGTCAAGTTCTATGTCGATGGTGAACTAAAAGCTGTCAGGGAATCGGGAATTAATCAGGAACGTGAACTAGAAGGCATATTCTCGATGGGCGAATCTCCTGCGGCGCATTCCTATATCGGGAATATCGCTGACATCCGCATGTATTCTCGTGCGTTGACTGCTGCGGAGGTCGAGGAACTTTCGAAGCCCGTCACCGATGCGGGGGAGGTTTCCGATGTCATCGTCATCGCCGTGAAGGATATGGAGGCAGTGAGCGGATTCTCGAATGAGTTCTCCTGCTCCGTGGCTGGTAACAAGTATCTTGTATCGGGCGACTCGGCAACACTCACGATGTCCGTAATCGTCGAAAATTCCGCGGACTATAATGTCGTGCTGTACGCAAGGTCCGCGACCGTTGGCGATAAATCGATTTATGTCGGTGAATCAAATCTGCTGACGGGGACAGCCTCCGTTTCCAATACCTGGCGTGCGGTGACAGTTTCTGGCGTATCCATCCATCTTGCGGCGGGTACGCATACGCTTATGCTGAAGGTCCCTGCCGGTGTCCAGATTGGCGGAGCGGCTCTCACGACCGCCAATATCCCGGCCTCGATGATTGCCTGGGGTGTAAGCTCCTCTGACAAGGTGG
Organism: Fibrobacter sp. UWCM; assembly: GCF_900129735.1. Lineage (NCBI taxonomy): Bacteria > Pseudomonadati > Fibrobacterota > Fibrobacteria > Fibrobacterales > Fibrobacteraceae > Fibrobacter > Fibrobacter sp. UWCM. Next base: position 2,690 of record NZ_FQWR01000007.1, read on the forward strand.
CTGGAATTGTACCTGCCGATACGGCTCGCAAGGTAAAATCGTACCTGCGCTACGAGGGGTATCCGGAAACATCCACGCTCCGCCCGAGAATCCGTCTGCGCAACGTGTCCAATGAGCCCGTGAATGGGTTCTCTGTCCGCTACTACTTCCGTGGCGAGGATGCCTCGCAGGCTGGAGTTGACCGTTATTGGCCGAACTACGGACCAACATTCCCTGCAGTGCATTCCGAGAGTGCCAATACGGGTTATGTGGAATGGTCGTTTGCCGAGACGATACCGGTTGCTGGAACTGTGTTCGGTGGCAGCGGACCGCATTTCGGTCTCTATAATTCCGATTTTACTCCATGGGATGCATCGGACGACCCGTCCTTCGTGGACCCGAATTCCGGATTGGCTGCGAATATCGACGGATTCTATGAGAATGCTGGCGTCATCGTTCTTGATAGAGATAATAACTTGATAGGCGGTTCCTGTGCCGAGATGGAAGATCCCGTATCGCTTGAGACCAAGGTGCGTGTGCTAGCCTCCGATATGCGCGGCGACAACCAGGCGAGCGAAATTCATTTCAATGTGGAAAATACGGGTAATGTCGCGTTGAAGAACTTTGATGTACGCTACTACTTCTTCGTGGAGGAGGGTCTAGCGCCGGATTATGAAATCAACGACAAGTCCAAATGTTCTTCTGCCTCGATGGAGAGCCTCGGTTCCGGTCGCTGGCAAGTGACTGTCCATTGCGACTCGTCACTTGCCGCTGGCAATACGTGGCAGAATCCGGTGAAGGTCGCCTTGCATCTGCCGGGTTGGGCTGCGATGTGGAATGCGAATGACGACCCGAGCCACGACAGTCTCGGGACGGCGATGCGCGAGGCCCGCGGTATCTGTGTGTTTGACTCTACGGGGTACATGATATACGGCAATATGCCTGTATGGACATTGCCCACCCCGGACGAAGTCAATCCGGATTCTGTCTATAATGTTGATTTCGGCTACCATGCGCCTGGATCCGTTCCTGTGATCCGTACGCCTGAAGGACTCGTTATCACGATGGATAACTGGTCATACGTGGAACTGAGTCTGGTGACGGCTTTGGGTACGCCTGTAAAATCTATCTTTAGCGGGACGCTTGCTCCGGGTGACCAGCTGGTGCATGTGGACTGGACCGGCATCGACATGAATAGAACTTACTTGATGCTCAAGGTGAACGGGACTATTAAGTCAACGAAAAAACTTTCGCTACTATAAGGATTTGAAACATGAATAAAGTAATTAGAATATTTGCTATCGTCTCGTTTGTGGCGTTTCAGGCGCATGCGCTGAGCCTTCAGACCGTATTTGACAACCAGAAGAAATCTGCCTTCCCGGACACCTGCGAAATGCAGATGCGAACTACGGTGACGCTTCCCAATATGGCTCCTCAGGTGGTGAACATGGCCCTGCTTACAGCGGGAGAAAGCAAGTCCATTACAACCATCAAGTCCAGCATGATGCAGATGGAAATGGTACAGAACAACGGACGCATGAAGGTCACGGACTTGAAAACCGGGAAAAAACTCCCGGCGCAGAACATGCCCGCACAGAACCCAGCCGATGTGAACAAGCAGATGGGCTCTCCCGAAGATTATAACAATCCTGTTGCGGAGGGAAATTTATGGAAGATTACTCCCAAGGACCCGTCCAAGCCAACGCTTTACTATTCGCAGAAAAACAAGCGCGTGATGAAGATGAACGTAGTCGTGAACGGGGCGAATGCTGTAAGCGAGTTCGAATATTGCGACAACTCCTGCCCGCTGCCGGGAACTCTCAAGAAAGTAACGATAAAGACTTCCGCGCCTCAGGGCGGCGAAAGTACGGTTGTTTTAGAAGTGCTGAAGGCGAAACAGAGGCATGTGCTGCCGATGAAGATGTTTGATGTGGAGTAAAAATATGTTTGTCCGTAGAAAAAAGGGTGTGACGGGAGAGGGCGCTGTCGATATCAGCGTGCTCATTGCGAAGGTTCTCGACAAGGCGCATGTCTCCGAAAGTATGGACTTCAAGACCCTTTCGGACCGCTTCGAGGAAGTGGTCGGGAAGGCTGTTTGCGCGCACGTGCAACCCGTGAAATTGGACAAGCATACGCTTGTGCTGAAAGCGGCTTCTGCGGCCTGGAAAAGCGAACTTTTCATGCAAAAAAATGCTATTATTGACAGGTGCAATGCGCTGCTCGGAAAGCCTGTGGTTAAGGCGATTCGCTTCGTTTGAACCGGCTCCCGAGGCTCGCTCCTGTGAAATGTTTTTAGAGGAAATATGGCAGAAGAATCTGAAGAATTGAAGAAGGCCGAGGCAGATTACAGCGGTTCGAGCATTACCGTTCTTGAGGGCTTGGAGGCGGTACGTGTCCGCCCCGCCATGTACATCGGCTCGACCGACATCCGCGGGCTTCACCATCTGGTATGGGAAGTCGTCGATAACTCCGTGGACGAGGCTCTGGCCGGATTCTGCAACCACATCGAAATTTCCATCCTGCCGGGCAACGGCATCCGCGTGACCGATAACGGGCGCGGCATCCCGACCGACATTCACCCGAAGGAACACGTGGGCACCATCGAGGTGGTGATGACCAAGCTCCATGCGGGCGGCAAGTTCGACAGCAATTCGTACAAGGTTTCTGCCGGTCTGCACGGCGTGGGCGTGAGCTGTGTGAACGCGCTTTCGAACAAGCTTATCGTGACGGTGCGCCGCAACGGCCGCGTGGTGCGCCAGGAATTCTCGAAGGGCATTCCCTGCGGCCCGCAGGTGGATATCGGCGAGAGCGACGGCACGACCGGCACGAGTGTCGAGTTCTACCCTGACGATACGATTTTTACCGAGACCGTCTACGTGTACGACACGCTGGCTACGCGCTTCCGCGAACTTGCGTTCCTCATGAGCGGGCTCAGGCTCACGCTTACCGACGAGCGCGACTCCGAGAACCAACGCTCCGAGACGTTCTGCTACCCGGGTGGCGTTTCCGAGTTCGTGCGCTACGTGGACGAACACCGCACTCCGCTCTTTAACGAGCCCATCCACCTGGTGCTCCCTGATGGCCAGTACCCGCTCGAAGTCGCCATGTGGTACAACGACGGCTACCAGGAAAACTTCTTCAGCTTCGTGAACAACGTGAACACCTACGACGGCGGTACGCACGTTACGGGCTTCAAGACGGCACTTACCCGCGTCATCAACAAGTTCGCGGCGGAGATGCCCAAGGGCAAGAAGGATGCGCAGATTACGAGCGACGACATTCGCGAAGGCCTTACCGCGGTTATCGCCATCAAGGTTTCGCAGCCGCAGTTCGAAGGCCAGACCAAGCGCAAGCTCGGCAACTCCGAAATCGCAAGCTACGTGAACAGCGCGTTCGGCGCAAAGCTCGAGGAATTCTTCCAGGAAAACCCGGCCGCCATCAAGGTGATTCTCGACAAGGTGTACAACGCGGCTCTCGCCCGCGAGGCGGCGCACCGTGCACGCAATCTCGCACGCCGCAAGAACGTTCTTGAAAGCGGCGGCCTTCCCGGCAAGCTCGCGGACTGCAGTAGCCGCGACCCGAAGGAATGCGAACTGTTTATTGTCGAGGGTGACTCTGCAGGCGGTTCCGCGAAGAGCGGACGCAACCGCGAATTCCAGGCTATTCTCCCGCTGCGCGGTAAGATTCTGAACGTGGAAAAGGCAAGCCTCCACCGCGTGCTCGATACCGAGGAAATCCAGAACCTGGTGAACGCCATCGGTACGGGTATCGGTACGGAGTTCAAGATTGAAAAGCTCCGCTACGACAAGATTATCATCATGACCGATGCCGATGTGGACGGCTCTCACATCCAGACGCTCCTCCTCACGTTCTTCTTCCGCTACATGCGCCCGCTTATCGATGCAGGCCACATATTCCTTGCAATGCCCCCGCTGTTCAAGCTGAAGGTGGGCACGAAGGACCGCTACCTGTTCGACGAGAACGAGAAGGACAAGGCGATGGCCGAAGTCGAGGACAAGAAGAACGTGACCATCACGCGATTCAAGGGCCTTGGCGAAATGTCTGCCGAGCAGCTGAACGACACGACCATGGACCCGAAGAGCCGCTTCCTCAAGCAGTGCTACGTGGAAGATGCCGTGCTCGCCGACCAGATTTTCAGCATGCTCATGGGCGAAGACGTGGAACCGCGCCGCAAGTTCATCGAAAGCAACGCCTACAAGGTGTTGAACGACCTGGATGTCTAGCGAGATGAGCCCGTCGAAAGCCGATTTTCAGGTAGTGCTGGGCCAGGCCCGCGAACTGGTGAAGGACCAGCTCGCCATGACCGAGCGGGTGATTATGCAGGTGGCCGAGAACGCCCCCGCGGGTATATCTGACAGGCTGGTTTCGCTGTTTGGCCGCAAGGGCAAGCGCATACGCTCGACGCTCCTGTGCCTTATCGCGAACTGCGGGGCAAATGCGCCCGACAAGGCCCGCGTGGCCCATGCCTGCGCGAGCGTGGAACTCCTGCACCTTGCAAGCCTCGTGCACGACGACATCATCGACGGTACGGAACTCCGCCGCGGGCAGATTACCGCCCACAAGGAATGGGGTACGCAGGTTGCGGTGCTGGTGGGCGACTACGTGCTTTCGCAGTCCATGCGCTGCGTGATTGACGAAGAGGCGAGGAACATTCCGGTAATCATCTCCGATGCCGCCGACAAGCTTATTGTGGGCGAAATCATGGAACTCGACCACTGCGGCGAGATGACGCTTTCGCGCGAGATGTACAACGAGATTATTGACCGCAAGACTGCAGCGCTCATCGAGGCTGCCGCACGCATCGGTGGCATCATGGCGGGTTTCGACAAGCCACTTGTGGATGACTGTGCCAGGATGGGCGCACACTTCGGGCTTGCGTTCCAGATTATCGACGACCTGCTCGATTACGGGTTCGGCTCGAAGAACCTGGACAAGGCGAAGTTCACCGACCTTTCCAACGGGCTCATAACGCTCCCGCTGCTGTACTACTTCGAGGACTGCAGTGCGGAAGAACGTTCCGAGATGGAATCGCTTATCAAGCGTGTCGCGACAGACGATGTCGCGGGCGAGATAATTGCGCGCCTGAACGCGAAGAAGAGTTTCGAGAAGGCGAAGGCCGAAGCCCAGGAACACCTGGAGCAGGCGTTGCAGATTGCGGACAAGTTCCCGAAGAACAACTTTACCGACGAGATTGTCGCCATGTTTTCGAGCATGAGCGACCGCGGCAACTAAGCGCCTACGGCGTAGTTATTTTCTGCGCATCCAGAAGGCGAGGAACACAATCACAGAAAGGATACAGACGGCGATGATGCCCCAGAAGGCTATGCCCGAGCCGGTGAGCGCGTCGCCGTTCATGCCGAAGGGCAACTTCACGTTCATTCCGAACAAACTAGCAAAGAACGTCGGGAGCGATATCGAGATCGTCACGATGGTCAAGTTCTTCATCAGCTGGTTCACGTTGTTGTTGATGACGCTTGCGCGCGCATCCATCATGGATGTCAAGATGTTCGCGTAGATGTTTGCCTGTTGCAGGCTCTGGCCGTTCTCAATCTGGATATCTTCGAGCAGCTCGCGTTCGGCTTCGGTCCAGTTGAGGCTCCTGCCCATCTGGAGTTTCTTCAGAAGCGTGTCGTTGCTGTTGAGTGCGCTCACGTAGTAAATCAAGCCCTTGTTCAGGCTGAACATGCTGAGCAGGTACTTGTTTTCCATCGAGGTGTTGAGGCGCAGTTCCAAATCGTCGTTGATGCGGTTGATAATGCGCAGGTGTTCGTTAAAGTGAGATATCGCGAAACTCAGTACGCGGAGCACGAACGTGTTGAGGCTGTCAATTTTCGAGAAGCGGCGTTCGTCCATCACGGGGATGTCGCTGTCGGTAAGGAGCAGCACCCAGTCCTTGAAGATGAATATGCCGAAGGATTCCACGCGGAACTGGAAATTGTCCTCGGCGGAATAGTTCTTCGGCTTCTTGAACACGATGGTCGTGAAGTCGTCATCGTACTCGATACGGGAAAGCTCGTCGGAGTCGAATGCGGAGGCGATGGTATGCTCGGTAATCTCGTATTCCTTGACCAGGACGCTGCGCTGTTCCTGGCTGAGGGAGCCCATGATGACGATGTCAGCCGCATCTTCGTTCGGGGCGCCAACAATGCGGCCCGATTCGATTTTGTAATACTTGAGCATACCGCCCCCTTTGATCGAACGCACGCCAATATAGAAAAAACTCACGGAAGCCGCAAGTTTTGTAATAAAGAAAAAAGCCCCGGCATGGTGCCGAGGTTTTTTAGATCCTCGCCTTCGCGAGGATGACAATCGGGTATTACACGCCCTTCTTGAAGCGGTTGGACCACCACAGAACGATCGGAGAGCAGATGCACACAGAGGAGTAGGTACCGACAAGGATACCGAAACACTGCACGAGGCCGAAGTCGCGGATGGAGGAACCGCCCATCACGGCGAGGATCACGCACACGAACAAAGTCGTGAGGGAGGTCACCATGGTACGGCTGAAGCACTGGTTCAAGGAGCGGTTGATGGTTTCGCCGAAGTTCGCGGAACCGTAGACGCTCGTGTTTTCACGGATACGGTCGAAGTTCACGATGGTATCGTTCACGGAGTAACCAATCATTGTCAGGAGCGATGCGATGAGGGCGCCGTCGAAGGAGAGGCTGAATGCCGAGATGAAGCCGAGCGTGATGATGGTATCGTGCACGAGGCCGAGCACTGCGGCCACGCCGAAGCCAAGACCGAACTTGCCGAAACGGAACCACACGTAGAGCAGGATTCCGAGCCAGGCGAGGATTACGGACAAGATAGCGTTGAAGCGGAGTTCTGCACCGATGGTCGGACCCACGGTGTCCTTGGCAACGATTTCGCACTTCTGGCCGGCGGCCTCGAAGGCCTTGGCCATGGTGGTTTCGAAGTTAGCGTCGTCGGTACGGAGGCTCACCTGGTAGGAGTTCGCGGAAGTACCGCCCAGAGAGCGGACCTTCGTGCCAGAGATGCCTGCCGCGGAGAGGGCCTTGTTCAGGTCGGTCTCGTGCTTGGCGTTGTCCTGGTACTGGATGGTGTAGACCTGGCCGCCGGTGAAGTCGATGCTGAAGTCGAATCCCTTGATGGCGATGCATGCGATGGAAGCGATGATGAGAATGGTCGAAATGAGGCCGAAACGCTTGCGGTGCGGGATAATCTGGAGGTTCGCCTCGTTGATGGCCTTGATGCCGTTACCGATGGAGAGCGTGGTGGCGTCGCGCTTGGCGAGCTTCCAGTCGAGCACTGCACGGGTCACGGTGATGGCGCAGAAGAGCGAGGTGAGGATACCGATGGTAAGCGTAAGACCGAAACCCTTCACGGAGCCGGTACCAATCTTGTAGAGGATAAGGCCGGTAAGCACGGTGGTGAGGTTGGAGTCGAGAATCGCGGTAAATGCACGTTCGTAACCCTTCGCCACGGCAGCGCGGGCGGTAAGGCCGTTCTTGAGTTCTTCACGGATACGTTCGTAGATAATCACGTTCGCGTCGAGAGACATACCCACGACGAGGATGAAGCCTGCGATACCGGGGAGCGTGAGGGTCGCGTTGAAGAGCGACATCACGGCGGCGGTCACGAGCGTGTTGATAATCATACCGAGGCTCGCGATAAGGCCGCCCAGGCGGTAGTAGGCCACCATGAAGAGCAAGCAGATGATGAGACCGATAGCGCCGGAACCGAAGCCCTGGGAGATGTTCTCTTCACCGAGGGTGGCACCCACGCTGCGGCTTTCGATAATCTTCATCGGGGCTTTGAGGGCACCCGCGCGGAGCACGACGGCGAGGCGGTTGGCTTCGGCCATGTCGTCGAGGCCGGTAATCTGGGCGTCGCCGTTCGGGATGCGGTCCCTGATGACCGGGGCGCTAATGACCTGGTTGTCGAGCACGATGGCCATCTGCTTGTTGATGTTCGCGGCCGTAACGGCGGAGAACTTCTTGGGGCCGATGCCACCGAAGCGGAGCTTGACGGCAACTTCACCGGCGCTCACACCGTCAGCAACACGTTCCGGGCGGGCATCGACGATGTCGTCGCCACCCATTTCTGCACGGCGCTTGAGGAGGTAGAGGCGCTTGGCCTTGACCGGGGAATCGCGGTTAATCTTTTCGAGGCCGCTACCGAAGGCAAAGGCGACGTCACGCGGGATGAGCTTCTTGACGCCTTCGAGTTCGAGAATCTTCTTGACCTTCTCGATGTTCTCTTCGGCGATGAACCCACCGTTGCCGAACTGGAGGTAGTAATCGCTGAAAGCCTTGCCGACCTCGGATGCCGGTACGGTTTCGGCAGCGGAGTCAGAAACGGTGGAATCTTCAGCCTTTGCCGTCTGGACGGAACCGCCGAGCAGTTCTTCGTCGGAGAGGGCCTTGGCGGTATCCTTGGCAGAATCGACCTTGGCGACCGTAGAATCCGCGGCGGCGGAGTCGGCAACCGTAGAATCGCTGGCCACGTCGGTGGTCTGGCGGGTCAGATACTGGTTCAGGAGCGTCGTTACCGTGTTGAACTTTTCCGCCTCGGCGAGAATCTTGAATTCAAGCTTTGCGGTGGAACCCACGAGGGCCTTTGCGGTAGAATCGTCTACGCCGGCAAGTTCGACCAAAATACGGTCGTCGCCGGAGGGCGAAATCTGCGGTTCGGAAAGACCGTACTGGTCAACGCGGTTACGGATGATTTCGAGGGACTGCTTCTGGATGTCCTGGATATCGTCGTCTTCCTTGAGACCGGACTTGTCGATCTGGAGCGTAATGCTCGTACCGCCGGCGAGGTCGAGGCCGAAATTGATGGACCTGGAAGAAAGTTTCGGATTTTCCTTGAGGAAGGCCTTCTTTTCGTCACCCTTCTTGGAGTGAACCTGAATAGAGGGCCAAACCGTGTAGGCCGAGAGTGCAATGACGAGGAGAATGAAGAATTCTCGCATGCCGAATTTATGTTTGTTCATCTGTAATCCCTTAATAAGGCATTAATACGCATTTAGTTGCGGGTGCAAATGTAGAATTTTTATGGTTGGCGGTTGGCGGTTTGGTGCCAGGTTTGGGCTTTTTTACTGGATTTTAAAAGCCGGTTCGGCGCCCGCGAATGAGACGGCTAGCGCCATCTTCTTTTTGCCGAGGGTGCGCGTGACGGTAAAGCCCGCCTTGTCGCTCTCGATTTGCACCTTCCCGTCGCAGAGTACGGGGTTTTCGTGGCGTATGCGGGTGAGCTCGCGGATAAACTTGTAGATGGGCAGTGCCTTGCGGGCCTTCAGCTGGTCCCACGGGAATGCTCGCCTGCAGTCGGGGTCCTTGCCGCCTTCCATGCCGATTTCGTCGCCGTAGTAGATGCAGGGGGCTCCGGGCATAAAGAACAGCAGGGCGAGCGCGAGCCTAATGCGTTCGGGGCTCGTGCGGGGTTGCGATGCGATGCGGGTGGTGTCGTGGCTCCCGAGCAGGTTCATCGGGGTACCGAAGCGGTTCTCGGGGAACGCGCTGCGCACCTTCTCGCAGAATTCCCCTGTGGAAATGGGATTCTCGTCGAAGAGGTACTGCATTACCGCCTTGCGGAACGGGTAGTTCATGACGCCGTCGAACTGGTCGCCTTTGAGCCAGCGCTCGGGATTGTCCCAGATTTCGCCCACGATGTAGGCTTCGGGGTTTATCGCCTTCACGCGCCTGCGGAATTCCTGCCAAAAACTATCGTCGTCGATTTCGTTCGGCACGTCGAGCCGCCAGCCGTCTATGCCGCGCCTTGCCCAGTATTCGGCGACGCTGAACAGGTATTCGCGCACGTCGGCGCAGTCCGTGTTGAATTTCGGGAGCGCGGGATAGTTCCACCAGCATTCGTAATTCGGCTTGCCCGAGTAGGCGTGTATGGGCCAGCTGTGCACGTGGAACCAGTCGACGTAGGGGGAGTCTTCCCCGAGTTCCATGAGGCTGTTGAACTGGAAGAACCCGCGGGAGCAGTGGTTAAAGACGCCGTCCAGGATAATGCGCATCCCGAGCTTGTGCACCTTTTTCACGAGCCGGTCGAAGTCCTCGAGGGTGCCGAGGACCGGGTCTATCTCAAAGTAGTCCACCGTATGGTAGCGGTGGTTGGAATTGCTCTTGAAAATCGGGCACAGGTAAATCGCCGTCGCGCCGAGATCTGCGATGTACTTTAGTTTGTCGGTAATGCCCGCAAGGTTCCCGCCGAACATGTTCGTGCGTGTGGGCTTGCTTTCCCATTGCACGAACTTGCCTACGGCACTGTATTTGGGGCTACGACAGAACCTATCAGGGAAAATCTGATAGAAGATAGCGTCTTTGACCCAGGCAGGAGAATACATAGTTCGGATTTCAGATTTCTGATTTCGGAGTTGAATTTTCCCATAAAAAATAATTCATAATTCCGAAATCCGAATTCCGAATGGGTTTAGATCTTCCACATGGGGCGGCGCCTGCGGGTGTCGACCAGCTTGCGGATTTCGGAATTGAGCGAGTTGTTCGACTCGAGTTCCTCGACGGTTACGGGAATCCTGTACGTCCAGTTCTTGCCGCCGACGGTACCCGGGATGTTCACGCGTTCCTCTTCGGCGGGCACTTCGGAAAGTGTGGAAGAGAGCGCGAAGTAGTCCTGTACGGGCAAAATGCAGAACAGGCTGTTCGTGGAGAACACGTGCGCGAGGATGTCGCGGACCACCGGGGGCGTGAGTTTTTCGGGCGCGGTGCCGGAAAGCTGTGCGTGCGACCAGTAGAGGTCACGGTCAAAATCGGGCTCCGTCCAGAGCCCGCGCAGGCTCGAGGTATCGTGGCAGCTCGTGGTGCACACGGAGAGTCGCGGGTATTCCGCCATGTCGTAGTACGGGCTGTACGGTGCATCCCAGTTGCGGGCCCAGCGTTCAATACGCAGCGAAAGGATATTGAGTTTCTTGAGCACCACCGGAACGCAGTGCGGTACGGCACCGAGGTCTTCGGCGCATACGAGCATGTCGGTCTCGTTTGCGAGTACGGAGAGCAGTTTGGTGGCGTTCTGTTCCCACAGGCCTTCCTGCGCGGATTCGTTCTCGTGTATGAGCCGCTTGAGGGTTTCCTGCTCGTTCTGCGGGAGCGTGGCGAGCACGGGCTGGTTGTACCAGTACCAGAACGGGTAGAACGTGTTCTCGTCGCCCGCCGGGATAAATATGCGGTTCCAGTAGACCTTCAGGAGCGCATCCTTCACGCTCTGTGGTTCGTCGAGGCTGGTAATCTCGCGCTCGCTGTAGAACTCGGGCTTGAACACGAAGCGGGTCGCCTCGTTCGGGAGGTTCTCGAAGTACACGGAAATGAGGTTCTCGGTCTCGTCGCCCAGGAATTCGCGCAGCTGGTCTACGGAGTAGTTCGGGCGGCGCAGGTACTCGAGGGTCTCGCGGCTGAAGCCCGCGCTGTGGAGCAGATCCCAGGTAAGCGGGATGCACGGGTTGAAACGCCCGAGGATTCCGGTGACTTCGCGCTGCGGAATCGACCAGATGCGGAAGAATCCGAGCACGTGGTCAATGCGGTAGGCGTGGTAGAACTTGCTTGCCTGCGCGAGGCGGTCCTTCCACCAGCGGAATCCGTCCTTCTCGAGCACGTCCCAGCGGTAGGTGGGGAATCCCCAGTTCTGCCCGCTGTAGCTGAACATGTCGGGAGGTGCGCCCGCGCGGTCGTCGAGCGAGAAGTAGTTGCGGTTGGCCCACACGTCGGCGCTGTCCTCGTTGATGAGGATAGGAATGTCGCCCTTCACGTGGATGCCGAGCTTCGAGATTTCGTTTACCGCGGCGGTAAACTGCATTTCGGCGATAAACTGCATCCATGCCTGGTAGAGCATCTCTTTCTGGTTCTTGCTCCAGAGTTTCTCGATGTCTTCGGCGGTCGGGTTCTGGTATTTTTTCCAGTCCTTCCAGCTCGATTCTCCGTTCTGCGCCTTGAGCATGGCATACGCGCAGTAGCCCTTTGCCCAGGCGTTCGCGTCAATCCACTTCTGGAGTTCCTTGTCCTTTTTCAGCTGGTCGTAGCGGTTGTTGAAAATCTTCTTGAGGATGTTGCGCTTCCAGGTAGAAATCTTGTAGTAGTCTATCCGTTCCTGGTTGTCAAATTCGTCTTTCGCCTGCTCGATTTCGTCTTCGAACTCGCTGGAGCCGCTCACCGCCTGTATGTTGATGAACACGGGGTTCAGGGCGAACGCGCTGCGTGCGCTGTAGGGGCTCGCCTCCGCTCCGGTATCGTTTACCGGCAAAAGCTGGATAATGTTGAAATCGCACAGTTTGCACCACTTGGCAAACGGGATAAGGTCTAGATATTCGCCGATGCCGACCCCGGACTTGCTGCGAAGGCTAAACAGGGGGATGGCAACGCCACTCTGGAATGTAGAAATGTCACCGTAACGCATGCGATAAATATAAATATTAGTTGCGGGCGGTTATGCTACATATTTGCTATATTCCCTTACATGAGTAATTGTCCGTTTTGCAAAACAGAGGTGGTGGCGTCGAAGATAGGCCATCTGGACCTGCGCATTTGCCCCAAGTGCTTCTCGACGTTTTTCCCGTGCGACCAGACGATGGCGCTGCGTGGCGACATTCCCGACCGTTCCCGCGAGATGTGGTATAATGCCCTCAAGGCAAAAAACGCGCCCGATCCCGACATGGCTGGGGCCTGCTGCATAGACCACGGCGAGCCTCTTGTGGACGGCAATATTCCCGACTACGGGATTCCCGGCAAGGTGACGACCTGTTGCAAGATGTTCCACCTGCCGCCCTCGCAGATGCTTGCGATTCTGAAGCGTACGCTGGATTCGCCGTTCCAGAAACCGAGCAGCGGGAAGCATCATTTCTTCTTTATCCGTGCAATCGATGCGCTGGTAAACAAGTGGTTTGGAGAAAAAATGCCCGAGGTCGACCCCTTGGACGAGATACAGTACAACCTCCACCTGAAGAAGATATTCGAATAAGATGAAAAAGACATACGCGGTTCTAGCGCTTATCGCTATTGCGATACTTGTCGCCTACGCATTGCTCCCTGATCGTTCGTTCAAGGAAGACCTGTTGCCCGTGCCCGAAGGCGTAACGCTCGATGGTTATGACGACCGCTCCGATGGAGGGGCGTCGGAAGCGAGCCTCAGTGTGAATGGCGGTGAAGCCGAATTCTCGTGCATGCTCGGGGCCGACTCCGTGAAGTTCGCGTGGTGCGGGCTCCTGTGGAACCTTGACCCGCAGGGTAAAAAGGATTACCGGAACTGGACCTTCGTGGATACCGTTTTCGTGGACGTGGAGGCCCGGGGCATAAGCGAAGTCATCGTGAAGGTGTGGACGTTCGACCCGGACGTGACCGACATCGAGAAGCCCGCGACGTTCAAGCTTTTGCTGAAGGAAGTTCCCGTGAAGGAGGGCAGGCAGCGCGTGGCCGTCCCGATGGAAGAATTCTATACGCCCGATTTCTGGTACGAGACCGCCCAGGTGTCGAAGGAATACAACAAGCGCCACCAGGAAAAGGTCGCGCGCGTCGAGATTGTGCCGGGCTGGAATCAGCCCCGCGGGAAAAAATTTACCCTTAAGTTGTATGAAGTTTCTTTCTGGGGGATAAGCAACCTGTATTTCGGCATAGTGCTTGTCTCGTTTATCTTGCTGACTATTGCTGCCGTGGGGCTTCGCCACAAGACGGGGAACGATGAATCTAAGAAGTAAGGTTGTCTTACTTGCTGTTTTTCTGGTAGCGCTCGGCGTGTGGGCGTGGGCGTTCGGCGCATTCCGGCAGATGGGGTGCACGTTCTTCCCCTATGGAGCGTATCCGCTCTATCCGCTCGACGATTCCGCCTTCGGCGGCACCTCCACCTGCGATGTGCAGGCGGGCGATACGCTGCTTAATGTAAGCATCAACGTGCGTTCGGGTGTAGCGTACCCGGCGGTGGGTGTCGGGTTCAACCTCAATTCGGTGAACAGCCGTCCCGTAGGGCATTTCGACTTTTCGCGGTTCGATTCCATGGAAGTCGTGTTCGCTACAAAGTATATGCGTTCCGTTACGGTGCGTATCCTGACGGACGACCCGGTATATACTAAGGAAGGCTTCCGCGAAACTCTGCGCCCTGTGGTCATGAGCGTTCCGGCTTCGCGGTCATTTACCAGCGAGCGCTTTGCAATAAACAAGTTCAGGACCGCCGTGTGGTGGATTTCGGCCATGGGCATGGAAGAGGATGACGGTCGCACGTACCTGCACCGCGCGCTTTCGCTCGAGGTGGTGAACGGCGACGGGGTAATGCGCGGGATTCCCGACGAAATCGAGGTGAAGTCGGTTCGTGCGTGGGGAATCGACCGGAATTTTGAACGTGCCATGTTTATTGTGCTTGCCCTGATGGTTGCCGTATTCGTGGTTCTTGAACTGAAATTTTTCGGGGTGATTGGACGCCCCGCGAAAAACGGGAGGAAAGATGTCTAAGCACTGGACGCTCGATCGCGTTATGCGGTTTATATTGTGGACGGTCGGCCTCGGGATTTCGCTTGCGCTCGTGTACTACCTACGCGGAGTGCTGTTCCCGTTCTTTGCCGCGTTCCTTATCGCCTACATTGTCGACCCGATTGTGAACAAGCTGCAAACGCTAGTAAAAAAGCGCGTGATTGCCGTTATTATCGTGCTGCTTGCGTTTGCTCTGATACTTTTCGGCGTAGGCAAGTTGTTTATTCCACAAATCGTGCACGAAGTCCAGACGCTTGGCGTTTTGATTGCAAGGATGTTTACCGACTCCGAATGGTCTTCGCGACTGAACGAGTTCCTGCCCGCCAACCTGTGGGAAACGGTCCGCGAGATGGTTTCTTGGGACAAACTAGCAGCCGCCATGCAGCACATGGATTTCTGGAGCGAAGTGCAGAATATCGCCTCAAAGGTGTTGCCCGGCGCGTGGGGCGTGCTCTCGTACACGGGTACGGTTGCCGTGTGGTTCTCGAGCGCTGCGGTTATATTCATGTATCTCGTGTTCATCATGCTCGATATGCACAAGATTCGTAACGGCATCCTGAATGCGTTCCCGGTGCGTTTCCGCCGTAATGCTAGTTTGTTTGCGATGGATACAGACAAATTCATGGGTAACTACTTCCGAGCTCAGGCGCTGGTCGCACTTATCGTCGGAATCCTTTACGCCATTGGCTTTGGCGTGATGGGACTGCCTATGGGGGGCGCATTCGGGCTTTTTTCCGGAGCGCTCAACATGATACCGTACATGCAGCTCACGACCATCCCGCTCGCACTACTACTGGCGGTCGTCCACGCTCTCAACACCGGACTGCCGTTCTGGGAAGTCGCGCTCATCATCTGCTCCATTTACCTGGTGGTGCAGGTTATCCAGGATTTTTTCCTTGTGCCGCGCATTGTCGGAGGCTCCATGGACCTGCCTCCGGTGGGCATTCTCCTGTCGCTTTCTATATGGGGTAAGTTGTTGGGCTTCTTAGGTTTACTTGTTGCCATACCCTTCACCTGCATATGCCTGGTGTACCTCAAGAGGTTCCATGAACATACTGCCGAAGCGGAGTCTACGGAGGTCGGACCACCGCCCGAGGCTTGATTTTAAAGGGCTCAGAAAAAGACACTTTTTTTAAAAAAAGTATTCCACATGCTTAAAAAAAAGGTATAATATCACCATACAATTAATCTCAACAACTCAAGGAGTTAAAAAATGAACAAACAAGAACTCATCGACGCCATCCTCGCCAACAAGGAAGCTGGTATTGAATCCAAGGCTGCTGCTGCTCGCGCTCTCGACGCTGTGCTCGACGGCATCGCCGCTGGCATCAAGAAGGACGGCAACGTCCAGCTGATCGGCTTCGGCACTTTCGCTGTCAAGGCTCGCGCTGCCCGTACCGGCCGCAACCCGCAGACTGGCGCCACCATCAAGATCAAGGCCTCCAAGACCGTCGGCTTCAAGGCCGGTGCTGCTCTCAAGGCTGACGCTGCCAAGAGCAAGGCTAAGAAGTAATCTTAGTTTGCCTTAAAAGCAATTCAAGGGACCGCTCTCCGAGCGGTTTCTTTTTTTTTGAGATTAGGGAGGGCGAAGCCCTCCCTAGTTGTAAATGTACCGCAGGTGCTCACGCAAATAATCCGCGCAGATCTTTAACCTCATCACAAAAAAAGACCCTGCTTTGCAGGGTCTTTTGCAGTGGTCGATACAGAACTCGAATCTGTGACCTCCACCATGTCAAGGTGGCGCTCTAACCAACTGAGCTAATCGACCATTAAGGTAGCCCAATAGTAGAAACTTGTACCCGTTTTGTCAAGGGGCGATTTTACCCCTTTTTCGGGGGTCTAGCGGTATTCTTCGGGTATCCAGTAGCGGAATCGGCCGGTGATTTTCAACTTGGGGAGCGTGTCGATGCAGTGACCGTTCCGGCAGTCCGCTGTGTAGAGTTCCAGGTCGGCGGTCCAGGTGGAATCGTCCTTCTGGTCAATGTGCACGGTGCTGTTTTCGGCGAAAATGCGCCCCTGCTCGGAAAATTCCATGCTAAACCACGAATATTCCTGCACGGGAGCGTTGTTGCCCAACTTGGGGTTGTTCACCATGAAGGCAATCTGGTCCCCGCGACTGCTTTCCTCGAGTTGCGTCTTTACGTACAGGTAATGGTGGCTGTTTCTGATAAAGGGTATTTCCACATCGTCCGGACCGAGCTCGATGGTGTGGCTCTCGCCGTCATTTACTTTGTACTTAATGTAGCCGCCGCCCTTCACCTCCCAGCTGTCGTTTATACCGCTGCAGGCAAGGAGCGTGAACGCCCCCGCCATCAGGGAAAATGCCGCTAGCCGTGAACGGATTTGCGGGTGCATCGCCTGCCTAGTTCCTTACCTCGCCATCGGCGGGCGGGTTGGCCTGCTTTGCGCGCGGGTCCTCGAGAATGTAGAGCGGCAGGAATATGAGTTCCTCGTCGTCGACGATGAGCCGCACGATGTACTTGTCGGGGCGGGTAATCTGCAGGCGCTGCATGTTGAGCACCAGGTTGATTGCCGCGGTATCGAGCCCGGTGGCGACCGGCTCGAAGGGAATGTTCGATTCCATTACCGGCACGATGGGGTGCCCGCAAACATCTTCGATGGAAAGTGCCAGCTTGTGCGTGCCCGTTTCGGCACGCTGGTAGCGGATGCGGAAGGCTGCCGCGCACTGCGGAATCACGAAGGGGAACTTTGCGGGGAACACCCTGTCGAATGCGCCCAGTATATTGAGCCTTCCGCCAATGCCGTTCGCGGTGGCCGCATCACAAATCGCTGCAATTTCGATATTCATTAAAATCTCCGATATTTAAATGTTTCTAGTGAACCGTCCAGGAATCTGCCACGTACTTCATGACGATGGGCCCGAAGTTCTTACCGCTGCCGCCCGCATTTTCCCAGGCGAGCATCGAGATGTACACGCCTCCGTTGCCTGCGACTGCGATACTCGGGACAGAGCCTCTCAGGTAGTAGTTATTGTTGTTGTAGAACACGGCCTTGAAGTACGGGAGCTCGTTTTCGCCCATGAGTTTCCAGGTGTTCCCTTCGAGTTTGAACACGTGGCTCTGCGCGAGCGAGGGCTTGCCCTTGTCGTCGACGATGGCGTATAGCTTGCCGTCGAAGGTGGTGATGCTGATGTGGTAGGCGAGCAGGCCTTCGTGGATGGATGCCCCGAATACGCCCGACTTGTCCCACGTGATGGAATTGGTGCCTACGCTTCCCTTGTACACATACGGGCCGTAGTGTTCAGTATCGCGGTTCAGGAATCCCATGTAGAGCGTGTTGCCCGAAACGGCGAGGTTCACGCCATTTACGTTGCTCGAAATTTCGGAATCCTTTTTCTTCACGCTGTAGTCACTGCCGAACATCACGTAGTAAGCCTTGTAACTGGAGGTGGTGTCGACATAGATTGCTGTAAGCGCACCGTTTTCCGTGAAGGCCGCTTGCAGTTCGCGGACCTTGATGGAGTTCCTGGTCGGGATGCTCACCTCGGTCCATGTGGTCCCGTTCCAGTGGCCGAATTTGGGTTGCTTGTTCTTCAGGATGTAGCTTACGACCGGACGGTCCGTTACACCGGGCTTGCATACAAGGCTCACGCTCACCGCATTTTCGGTAACTGTGCTACCAACGCTAGCCCATGCGGATGTGCCGCTGGCGGACTTGTACACGTTGAGCTTGCCGGCGCTGGTGAGTACGGCGAGGTAGAGGTTCGAACCATCGCTTGCCATCTTGATTGCGGAAATGGAATCGGCTGCGGTAATCCCGCTTGTGCTGAGCGCATTCCAGGTGGAACCATCCAGGTACTTGGTCACGACGGTCGTGCTGTTCTTGAGGTAGGCGATGACGGGCTTGTTCCCTATGGTTTCGAGAACCGGTGGCGTCGTCATCTTGGTTGTCTCGAGCACGGTGTCGCTGGTGGCGAGGTTGCGCCATGCCTTGCGGAAGTATACCTTGCGGCAGACTTCTTCGGCGCGGTGCCTTGCGTAGAACGCCTGCGTCACGTATTCCGCGGAACTGTCTCGGTAGTCGAGGCAGATGGTCATGGAGTTCTCGCGGGTGCTGCGGATAAACGCGGAGTTGAACTCGAGCGTGCTGGTGTCGAGAGAACCGTCGCGGTTACCCTGGTAGTAGTTGCCGTCTACGTTGCTGAAATTCCACCAGAAATCCTGCATGCTTGCGTTGCCGATGGTCCCGAGCGTGGAGTTCTGTCCGCCCCATTCGGAGGTGTAGAAGTAGTAGGGCTCGCCCTTGTCGAACGATTCGTCACCGCTCCACAGGTAAACGGTATCGGCCGCGGTAATCACGCCCACGGGCGATACCTTGATGATGTTGATGAAGGTCGTGTCGCTGAATTCAGCCTTGGTGCTCGATTCTTCGGCGGTGACCACGCAGTATATGTCCTTGCCGTCTATCGTGAAGCTGCCTTCGCGGTAGTCGTAGAAACTTGAACCGTTCGCGTAGTAGTCGTACTTGGTGACCTTCGACTCGAGAGTCTTCTTGGTTGCCTTGTCGAAGCATTCCCAGGTGAACCAGCTGATTCCCTGCCACACGTTGTTGACGGATGCGTTGAGCTCGAACTGTTCGCCCGCGGTAATGAAGATTTCTTCGTCCTTCACGTTGATGATGGGCAGTTCGGTGGAGAAGTTGATGTTCATGGTGTCCATCGCGGTGTTGCCGTCGTTGTCGGTCGCGCGGGCGATGCAGTAGAATGTGGCTACGGCGGCGGGTGCCTTCCAGACGGTATCGAACTGCGAAACGGTTTTCCAGCGGTTCGCGATTTCGGCGGGTGCGCCGCAGCTCCATTCGCGCTTCACGATTTCGCCCGGATAGTCGGGGTAGTCGTAGGCGGTCGCGTTCAGCACGATGTTGTAGCCTTCGCGCACGATTGCCGACTCGTTCGCGACAATGACCGTGGGCGGCGCCTGGATGATGTTGATAAGCGTGGTATCGCGGGCGGTGTTGCCGTCATCGTCGGTCACGCGGATAATGCAGCGGTAGTTATCCTGCGCCGTTGCGGGCATTACCGCAGAGAAGCTGGGAGAGTTCGGGCTCGAGTAGGTGAACCCGATGCTGCTAGCCCCGGCAGAACCGCAGCCCCATTCGTATAGCGCGATTTCGCCGTAGCGGTCGTTCGCGATGGCGTCGAGCCTGATGGTATCCTTGATGGTGACGGTGTAGTTCCCGAGCACCTGGACCGTCGGCGGGTCCTGCAGCACGGTGAACGTCGCCGTGTCGCGGGCCTTGTTGCCGTCGTCGTCGGTTACCTGGATGGCGCAGTACCACGTGCAGGCTTCGGGCGGCATGGTGACGGTGGGCGCGCTCGCCGAGATATCGGTCCAGTTGTTCTTCAGGTTGCTCTTGACGCTGTCACAGGCGAGCTCGTAGCCTACAAGTTGCCCGAGGGTATCGACCGCAACGAAACTGATTTGCGTCTGGTCCTTGATGGTGAGCGTCTTGTTCTTCTGGTTTATCGAGATGAACGGCAGGTCCTGAAGCACCCTGAAGGTAAGCGTGTCGCTTGCGGTTTCGCCGTCATCGTCGGTCACGCGGACTATGCAGCGGAAGTTGTTTGTCGCCGTGCCCGACATGAGGAACTGTACCGGGACGTCGGTGATGCTCTTTGCGGGCGGGTCGATTTGCTTTTCCTCGTCGAAGGTGAACATGGTGCCGTTGGTGCAGCCCCAGTCAATCTTTGTGATGGTGCCGTACTTGTCGCTTGCGCTTACGGTAACGTCTGCGTAGGAATTGATCTTGTGGCGGTCGTCGTTGCTTTCCTGCTTCACGCGGATGGTGGGCGGGTCGGGGATTACGTTCACGAGGAGCGTGTCCTTCTTGTGTTCGGAATCGGCGTTGGTTATTTCGACAATCAGTTTTTTCTGGCCCGTAGTGCTCCAGGAGATTTTCCCTTCCGTCGAGTTGTCGGTCGGGCAGGGAGTCCCGCTGTCACATGTCCAGGCAAGCGTGAATGTTTGGACGTCGGGATCGCTGTTGTTGCCGAAAGCGAACATGCTGTAGTTGATTTCGTCGTTGATGGAAACGGATGTGTCGTTCGTCGGCGATTCGAAGTAGACAATCGGGCCGTTATCGAAGAAGCCGAAACGAACCTTGTTTGTCTGGATGTTGTCGTCTGTCTTCGCGACCATCTCGTAGAATGTTCCCTGCTCGAAGCCTGAGGGCATCATCGACAGGTCTATCACGAGTGTTGCGGTGCTATCGGTCGGGTTCACCTCGCTGCGGAAGGTCGGGCCATTTTCGATGTTGCTCATCCAGTTCAGGGAATCCGGCATCGGGATGGCGTTCTCGACCTTTGCGGTGAACGTGATTGCCTGGGTGGAATTCACCATCTTCGATGTCTTGCCGTCGATGGAAAGTGTAATCAGCGATGCGTCTACACGGAAGTTCATTCTTGCGGTATCGGAAACGAGGCCCGCGCTGTCCTTCACGACCAGCTTGAATGCGTGGTTCCCGTCAAGGAGCCCGGTGTGGTTCCTGCTCCAGCTGTTGGTGGTGAAGTACGAGGGTTCGACCTCTTTGCCGTCGAGCCATGCCGTTGCGCTAGCCACCTGCGAACCGAAGTCATAGAGCTTGAAGGCGAACTGGAAGTCGCGGACATTCAGCGTGTCTATCGGGTCGAATGTGATGATGGGTTTTGATGTGTCGCGGAGGACCAAGGTGTCGAGGAATACCGTGTCGTCGGGGAACACCTGGCGCTTTTTGAGCAGCGTGTCGGCGAAGCGGTAGCCCGAGGTGTCGGTCGCAAGGACGTTGTATATGCCCGGCTTAAGGTTGATGTCGTACACGCCCCTCTCGTTCGTGTGCGTGTAGAACTTGTTACCGAGGGTGTCTTCGGCAGTGATGCGGATGGTGGAGTGGCGTCCGGTCCATCCCTGGTACTTGGCGTAGCCCCAGATGTTGCCGTCGATATCCTCGAGGTTCGCGTTGCCGCTGGTCTCGCCCAGGTAGAACTTCCAGGGGCGTTCCTTGTCGCCGTCCTTGACGTGCTTTGCGTACACGGTGTCGTAGCCGTCGGTCACCCACACATCCCAGTAGATGATGCCCGCGAGGTTGACCTTGTTGCGAACGAGGGAATCCGGCGTAATTTCGATAATCTCGAAACTCTTCTCGACGATGTTTGCGGCGATGAGGCTTTCTTCGGGGTCGGTAAATATAGGCGGATTACGGCCGTCGGGGCTCTTTGCCATGCGGATGAAGTAGCGCAGCGAACCCGGGTTGTCCTTGTCTTCGGCGCGGTAGTAGAGCGCCTGGCGCTTCTTGTTGCTGAGCGAGGCGTTGTCGACCGGCTGCAGCATCTCGATGGTGGGGGGCTGGTTGAAGTGCAGGTACACGGTGTCGAGGGTCTCGTTGCCGTCGTCGTCGATGGCGATTACAAAGATGGTCTGGTTCCCGAGGGAATCCACGTCGCCTTCGACATAGGGAATGGTAATCGTGAGGCTGTCCGTGCCTTCAATCTTTTCGGCCTTCCAGACCTTCGCGGTGTCCTTGCCCTTCGCGTCGAGGTCCACCTTGAATTTCTCGATGGTGCCGCAGGTGTCGATGGCGCGTACGGTGAACGTGGCTGGCTTCTTGTGGCGGGCCCTTACGGTATCGCGCGGGACGTCGAGCAGGGGAGGCGTGTCGATGACGCGGATGTAGAGCGGGCGGCGGTGGATGCCGGCGGTATCGATGGCGTTGTTACCGTCTACGGCACGGAAGATGGGGAAGTACACGCCCGCGCTGTCGTAGGACCAGCTTTGCACGCGGGTGTTTTCGCTTGTGATGACGGTGTCACCAAAAATCCATTCGAATCGGTAGATCTTTTCGGCATAGAGCGGCAGGAAGCCCATGAAGTAGACGGAGTCGTTCACGGTGACGGTAATGGTATCGGCGATGGAATCGGCGGGCATGTCTGCGTGCCTGATGGAATCCGCGAAAGCCTCGGCGTTATCGAAGGGCTTGTCGAAAGCGAATACTATGGAATGATTGTTCCTGAGGCGGGGATTTTCCACGATGGAGGATTCTCTTGAACAGCCGTAGAGGACGGCGATGCATGCTGCCAGGGCAAGAATCAGACAAGAAATTCTCAAACGCATATAGGATTCCTTTTTTAAACACGAAACAACGGGGCGCTCGGGGGAGCGTCCTGCATTTTTAAATTTATCTTTTTAATTCGGAAAAACAAACACCCGACTTTGTTTATATATTCTAGTATGTACTGTTTTTGAGGTTTTTTATGCAGGAAATCCCCCTCTGGTACTGGCTTTTGGTGTTTTTTGCCCTCGGCGCGTGCGTCGGGAGCTTCTACAACGTGATTGTTTACCGCATGCCTCGCGGGATTTCGCTCATAAACCCGCCGAGCCACTGCCCGCTGTGCAAGAAGCATATCCCTATCCGTTACAATCTTCCTATCGTGGGGTGGCTATGGCTCCGCGGGAAGAGCGCCTGCTGCAAGCAACCCATCAGCGTGATTTACCCGATTGGGGAGGCTCTCTGCGGTTTGCTTGGGGCGGTTGCGCTGTTTGCGGCTGTTGCGGTGATAGGCGACGTGCCCGTGTCGGCAGCGTTCTTTACGGCGCCGGTCACTGACCCCGCGGTGTGGGCGTCGGCGCTCGCGATGTTCTGGCTTTTGCTCGGGGCATACCCGGTATGCGCCATCGATTGCAAGTACAAGTTGATTCCCGATTCCATCTCGGTTGGCGGGATTGTTGCGGGCCTCCTGATTTCGATTATTCCCGGCGGTGTCACTCCGTTCCAGAGCCTGCTCGGGGTGGTTGTTGCGGGTGGCGGGCTCTACCTGGTGGGCTGGATTGCGACAAAGCTCCTGAAGAAGGATGCCATGGGGTTCGGCGACGTGAAGCTCCTTGCGGGTTATGGTGCCTTGATGGGCGTGACGGGCGCGGTCGAGACGCTGATTGTCGCCGCTATTCTCGGGATAGTCGTGATGGTGCCCTATGGCAAGATTGCCGCTCGTCGCAATGCCGCTGGTCAGGATGCCGCTGGTCAGGATGCCGCCGAGACCTCGGGCCAGATTCCCTTCGGGCCGTTCCTTGCGGTGGCGGCGCCGCTCATGTACCTGTGGGGCGAGCAGTTATTTAACTTGTACGTAAAGTTCGTTTTCGGCGAATAAGGCGATTTTGCCATTTTTGGGTACCAAAATCCCTCCTTTTGGGGTGTTTGGTACCCATTTTGTTAACTTGTATGTTGAATTTTCACTAATTAAATGCAAAAAGTGCTGTTGGCGAGAGGTCCGCGTGATGAAAAACGCCCCGAAGAGGCAATTTTTTTGCTTCTTGAGGCGAAAAGCGATTAGTTTGTTCTAAAAGATGGGTACCAAATGCCTTACTTTAGGGGCTTTTGGTGCCCAATTTCGGGAAATTCTGTTTTCGGGAATATTATTTCACGCGGATCGTTTTTTGCGTGTTGCGGGAGCCGTCGTGCACCCTCAGGATGTATATCCCGCGGGGGAGGCCAGCCATGCTTGTTGCACGGCCTACGTTTTCACGTACTAGCTTGCCGGTCGCACTGAAAACTTGCACGCGGGTTGCGGGCGAGTATTCCAGATGGGGATCCGCGAGGCCGCTGGCGAGCCCGCCGATTGCAGTCGTAGAGTCGGGGGGCTCGGGCTGCGTCACTTTCACTGCGGTCAGTTCCAGCTGGTCGAGGTTCGGGCCGTCGTTGCCCCCGATGGTCGCGAACGTGATGGTGCTCGCGCCCTGCGGTAGCGTGATGGAAACATCCTTCGTCACGTAGGTGGTCCAGCTTTCCGTCGCCTCGAATGCAACTTCTTGCGTTTCGCCGGCTTCACCCTTGATGGAGAGACTGCGCGTGCTCTTGCTCCCGTTCGCGTATGTCAGGGTGAGCTTGTATTCGCCTTCCGCATCGGCATACACGGGCACCTGCACGCTTGATGTTCCTGCGTTGAAGTTCACGTAGCCCGCACCTGCGAAACCTGCGTTGCTGCTCTCGTTGATGCCGTTCTCGATGGCGCCTTCTTCGGCCTGGAACTTGCCCGAGCCATCGCCGGCGAACGAGGGGGCGAGTTCGATATCACCTGCCGCAGTAATGCTAGCCTGCGGTTTGCTCGCGTCGATACCCGCGGCGCTCTTGCCGCTCCAGCCGGCGAATTTCCAGCCGGAGTTTGGAGTGGCGGTGAATGTCGCCGTCTTGCCTTCCATGACCTTGTCGCCGCTGAGATTTGTGCTGACCATGCCGCCGATGGCTTCGCCAAGCGTTACCTTGTAGTAGGTGGCGTTCGCGTCAATGGTCGTGACTTCGTTGGAGTAGGCGCCTAGCCCGCCCATGCTGTTGGCGGCGCGCACCTTAATCTTTGAGCCCACTGCGACGCCTTCGAGCGAGAAACTCGGCGTAATCACGTTCGCCTTGTACTTGCCGTTCACGAAGATTACCCAGGCGCGGGCGTTGTTGTCGTCGGCCCAGGTAATTTCGGCGCCCTCTTGTGAGATTTTCGGGGCGCTCACTTGCGCGGTCAACTTGGTCGGGTCCCAGTTGTCGCTGCCCTTGAGCACGTTCTGAAGCGTGTATTTTGCGGCGTCGTTTGCGTCCCAGACCGTCTTGAGCGTTGCGGTGGAACCGTCCTTGCTGCCGTCAAAGTAGGTGCGGCGCTTGCTCGTGTTGACGGGGTTCCCGTTGCCGTCCTTGCTGTTGTATTCGCCAAAGACCTTGGGTGCCGAATTCATGTTCTTCTGCCAGCCCTCGGCGGTGGGTTGCGCTATCATCCTAGTGTTCAGGAATACTGTCCTTGCGGTTCCCCACGAACGCCCGAGATAGAATGTCCCGTTGAAACTGTTGTTCGTTACGGTAATTGTCGCATTGTTGAATACGTAACCCCATTCGGTATTGTTCTGCGAAGCGGTAATGTAGCCACCGCTACGGCGCATCACCAGGTTTGTGCCTTCAAAGAACACGTCGCCGTCACCGCAGATAAAGTCTACCGTGCCTTCGATTTGCCCGCCTTCCCAGTAGCTACGGCCCTTGCCTCCGTTCAACTTGGTGTAGTAGGTGTCCTGGGTGCTTAGAAGCTTTACGTTCTTGTAGACAAGTTTGTCGCCCACGGTCATCAAGGCATCGTGCCTGCAGGCGCTACCGCAATTGTTCTCGTTGCCGTAATTTGCCTTGTTGTAGAGCGTGATGTCTTGCATGTAGACGCCGTTCGCGCTTACCTTGAGTGTCGCCGTAACGCTGATGCCCTCGTTGATGGATTTGTTGTAGAGCACTGTCTTGTCGGCGCTCTGGCCCACGAGCGAAGTGTTGGATGCCGTGAAGGTCGTCATCTGGTTGCTGTCGCCGGTAAGGCTCCCGATGTTGTATTCGCCATCGGGGAAGAATATGACGTAGTGGCTCGATTCGCTTGCGCCTGCGGACTTGGCCGCATTCATGGCCGCCTTGAAGTCACCATCCACGCCGACGACAAAATCGATTTTCTTTTTCTCGACCGCGGATGCGCTCACCGTGAAAGCGAGCGTCGCTAAAAGAAATTTGGATGTCCAGTTGTTCTGCATATTTCTTTTTCCTTGTCGTCTTGAATTCTATCGCTGTGCTCCGGAATGGCTGCTGCCGTTTATGCGGAATGTCTTGCCACCGCGCATCAGGTACACGCCTGCGCTGGTGACGCGGGTGCCGAAGTCCACGTAGTAGCGGTCTGCCGTTCTCGCCGGACTTGCCGCGCGGACATCCCGCACGCCGATAGCTGTCGTGCCCGAGTTGCCCGGAGTCGTGCTGGTATCGCCCACATCGACCTTGCCCACGAGCAGGTTCTCGCTCATCCAGCCGATGTAATCGATGTTCGCCATGCCGTCTTTCGAGAGGCTAGTGAACTTGAGTTCGCTGTAGCCCGCGGGCAGTTCCACTTCGACGGATTGCGTCTTCCAGGTGGTCCAGCCGCCGGTCGGTTCCATGCTCCCGCTTTCAATGAGCGTCCTGTCGCCTGCAGTAACGCTGAAACCGCGTTCCGCGTTCCCGCCGTTCGCAAAGCTGATGTAGAGCGTGTACTTGCCCTCGGCTTTTGCCGTCACGCCGTAGGTCACGAAACTCCCCGTCGCGTTGGCAACGTTCGCGTAGCCTTCGCCCACGAACCCGCTGTTGGTCGCTTCCTTCACGCCGTCAATTTCAACAAAGTTCACGCCGTCGATAAACATCTTGCAGGAATCGCTCCCGCACATGGCTGCTGGCGGGGGAGGCTCCACGTAGGTGCCCGCCACCTTCTCGAGCGCCGCAAGGTACGCCGATTCCGCGCTCAGGATTGCGGAACCGTAATCGCCCGCCCACTGGTAACCCGTGCGGCGTTCCTCGCTGATTTTCATGAAGTCCTGCGTCTTGGTGCTTGCGCCGTCGCGGTCGCAGAAGAAGTAGTCGTCGCTGTTCACCTCGTAGAAGCGGAACCACAGCGAGGATCCCGCCTTGTCGACGATGCCCGCCGTCTTGCTGAACGCCTTGTCCGCCAGCTTGTTCTTCTTGTACCAGGCGATGGCACCCTTGACCGCCTTCTGGATTGCTTCGGTCTGTTCTGGCCAGTTCATCAGGAACCACACCACGCCCATCGATTCGTTGCCGGACTTGCTCGGGAGTTCGTACGCGCGGGCACCCACCGGAGCGAGGCTGTTCGTGTCGTGCTGGGCGCACCACACCGTCAGGTTTCCGTTGTTTACAATCTGCGCCTTGAGCAGGTAGTCTATGGCCTTGTCGAGGGCGGACTTCATCTTATTTCGGGTCGCGTCGTCGATGATGTCGCTATCGAAGGGCGAAGTCCTGTTCGCGATGTCCATCATGGTGACCATCGCGCGGATCATGGCGTTGTCGTTTAACGTAATCTGGTCGCTGTAATTGCCGCGCTTGGGCCACACCTGCGGAAGCCCTCCCTTGGAGCGCTGCATGGTGAGGATAAAGTTCAGGGCCTTGTTGAAACTCGACTTGAACGCGTTCTTGTAATTGCTGTTTGTCGTTTCCTTGTAGCGCACCGCCAGCAGGCGCATTTCCTGGATGGTCGCGTTGTTGTCGATGGTGCCGAGGTCACCGCCGTCCTTGGAACGCCATTCTGACTTGTTGCCGCTCGTGTATGCGCTCTTGTACTTGTCGGCCATCGCCTTGTAAAAACCGCCGTTGCTGATCTGCCACGTGGTCATGTTGTAGGTGTACTGGTCGATATCCATGCCCTCGGCTGCCTTCGTGAGTTCCGAGTAGCCGCGGTAGCTGTTGATTTTCGATACTGCCGTAGAAGGCGGTACGTAATCGGCCGCGAAAGAGAAAGACGTCCCGGAAACCAGGGCGAGTGTCGCAACAGTTCCAAACCAAATTTTTCCCATAACATCCTCATCGTCTTGATAACGATACTTCGTTAATCTAACATAATATATGTCAAAAATGCCTGCGGGGAACGTTATTTTTATTTACAAGTTGTCCATAGACAACGCGAAAAATAGCGAAAAAGGCTTTTTTTTGCGTAAAAAAGGGTTGCAAGTCCTAGGGGAATTTGACTTGTTGCCAAAATCCTGTTAGTTTGTTATAATGATGAACGTATAGGGCGAGGAGGCTTTGTATGTACAGAAAGTTGTTCTGTGGAATAGCGGTTGCAATCGTAATGCTTTTTTCCGCTTGTGGAGATGACTCTTCTACAGGGTCGGAAGATTCTTTCGACTGGAAATCGCTGGGGGATGTCGTACGGGGGGTGTGTAACCTTAGCCCCTGTGATGTCGCGCTTGAGGGGCGCTCTTACTATGTTTTTTCTGAAAAGCGCGATTACTCCTGTAAGTCGGGTATATGGGTGGATTCTACGGGAGAAACTTTCACCGACGAACAGTTTATCAAGTGCTACAAGCAGTATGTATCGGATGATTCCGCATTGTATTTTATTGAATCCTCGTCTGATATGGCAACAGATAACTCGTCGGATTCGGAGAGTGCCGCTGACAGTGTCAAGGTTCGTGGCGTGTGCATGACGACCGCTAAAAATGTGGAGCGGGGTGATTCCGTGAAGTATTTCTTCTACAATATGGGAGGAATCCCGCAGTCTTTTTCCTGGGATTTCGGGAGCGTAGCGGATATCGAGTCGAGCACGGAGCGCACCCCTACGGTAACGTTCCTCGGCAACGGGAACTTCCGGGCGGGCCTCGTTGTCAATAAGGGCTTGCCGTCGGAAAGCGATTCCATCTTGTGCCCTGTGGTTCACGCTACGGGCAAGCTGATTGCCGGCTGCGAATGTACCGTAGACAAGTCGTTGACGCGTGTATCGAGCGCGGAGCCGGACAGTGCCGTGTGGACTGTCTCGGGCTGTGAAGGCGGTGAAAATCTTCGCTACCGCTGGAAGAAGGTCTTGCCCAGTTCGTATATGCCGCTGGACGTAGAACTGGAGACGGTGCAGGAACCAGAACTTGATTCTGCGTGGATTCTCTCCGAAGACGGAATGTCCGTCAAGCTTGTCCTGGATTCCGCGCAGAAGGTGGCTCCGCGGCTCACGGTCACTAACGAGACGGATGAATATATGGATGTGGAATGCCCTGCGGTCAGGGCGGTTAAAAAGGAGCGCGTGTATGCCCAATGCAGTATGGAATTTGCGGGGGATACGGGCTATACGTTTGTAGTGCAGTCTATTGGTGGGGCAGATTACCTGAGTGAATTGCCGATGGAGCTTTCTTCCGATCACGGGTATTCGGAGAAAGTCAAGGCGCAGTGCTTTGTAATGCAGAAGTCGTCCGATATGGATGAAGGTAAGTGCGTCAGTTGGGGGCGTTCTATTATGTACAATGCTCCGGCCAGCTTTGCCGTACCCATTCCCACTGAACCCGGAGTCCATACCTACACGCTCACCTTCGAGGGCGAGGAAGTCTGCTCTGCACGGATGCCTGTAACCTGTTCGCCCAACAAGGAAAGGGTGTTTGTGAACGACACCGTGAAGTGGGCTGTGAACGGGCTTAATGGCTATGAGCCTAGTACATACGAGTGGACGTTCTACAAGGGTTATGTCGAGGAGTCCGTCAGTACTGAAGCCACTCCGCAAATGAAGTACACCGAGTCTGGTACATACGCTGCGTACCTCGTTATGGACCGCGACCTGGAAACGGAAATGTCGATCCGGTGTAAGGATGCCTATGTGAATCGACACAGCATTTCGAGTTGCACCTGCGGTAAGCCCGAGCTTCTTTCTGAATCCGATGACATCATGCAGACCGATGCCGTGAGTTTCCGCTGGAAAGTTACCGGCTGCAGGAGCGATATTCCGCTCACCTATACCTGGGCGGATGGTTTCACCGCCGACGAGACGGATTCGTCGCAGGCGACAGCTACGTTCACTGCGAGTGGCTACTATGTGCCCGAAGTATCCGTTTCGAATGCGGATGGTTCTCAGATATCCTTGACATGCAAACTTGCTACCGTAAAGGGGGCTGACACTCAGGAACTCACCTACGGTGGGCAGACCTACGGTGTGGTCGAGATTAATGGTCGGACCTGGATGGCCGAGAACCTGAACTACAAAACGGACTACTCGATGTGTTTCGACGACCTCGAGGAAAACTGCGCGAAGTACGGCAGGCTATACACCTACGAAGATGCTGTGCGCGTTTGCCCGAATGGCTGGCACCTGCCGGGTATCGACGAGTTCCTGGAAATCTACGATATGGTGGACAAACTCGAAACATATGGTTTTGAACCCTTGCCAGCAGGAATGTACAGCTATGATTTCGGGCAATATATTTCGGATGAAATGTCGTGGTGGTTTGATTACCAGGCCGCCGGTGCAGATTATGGTATAGTGCTGGTTATTGATGGTGGCGAATTTCCTTATCGTGATGAATATGTCGGTAACGCACACTCCGTTCGCTGTGTAAAGGATTGATTGCCATGAAGAACATTGTTTTGGATAAATTAGCGATTTTCTTTGCGGCCTTTGCATGTGCGGGCTTTATTGCCGCCTGCGGTGATGACGATTCTACGGGCAGTTCAAGCGAGCCTGTGCTTGGCCCCGACGGCGAAGAGGTCCCAGACAGCATTCTTGCTTCGGATTCCCTATATACATGGTATATGGAGGGCCGATTCAAGAGCAGTTCTAGCCATGGCGGGGATGCCAGCAGTTCTTCTAGCGGCACCGATGACCCCGGCGAAGACGAAGATGGTGATTTGAAACAGCACCTGCTGCCCCCTGCCGGTTTTTACAGCGAACTCACGATTCCCGTGCCGCTCCCTCTGTATGGTGGAACCATCCGTTGCACCTTCAATGGCTCGGAACCCACGCCCGAGACGCCCGAGTTTGCGGAGCCCTACAGCGTACTCAGGAACACCCCCGTGCGGTGTGCCGAATTCGTGGGCGATTCCGTTGCCCGCAAGTCGAACCACACCTTCTTTATAAACGAGATCGCGCGCATGCCGGTGGTGGCCATTACCGTGGATTCCGTGTTCTTCTGGACCAAGTACAGCGATACGCGTGATTGCTACGGGCAAAACCCGCACGACTGCGCGGTAGACATCATGAGCGATGCCGAGTTCCCCGTGCACGTGGAGTTCTTCGAGAAGGGGAGTCTGAGCGCGCGCAAGACCTGGCAGATTGATGCGGGCATATCCCTGATGGGCAACTACAGCAGGACATACGCCAAGAAGCCCGTGGCCATCAAGATGAAGAGGGAATACGAGGACGGTCGTTTGAACTATCCACTATTCTCGACGCGCCCTGAAGCGTGCAAGTTTAAGGGGTTCAACCTGCGTAACGGTGGCAACCGCTACGTGGGTGATTTCGTGGCCGACCCCGCCATGACTAGCATCGTCGAGGGCTCTTCGGTGGATTACCAGCGCAGCCGCCAGGTGCTCGTGTACTACAACGGCGTGTACATGGGCATTCACGATTTGCGCGAACGCCTGAACGAACACTTCGTGGAGACTAACTACGGAATCGACTCCAAGGACGTGGACATGGTGAAGCACAAGAAGAAGGAAGTTATTGCCAACGGTGGCACCGCCGATTCCTACTTGAGCATGCTCGACTTTGTCGCGACCAACGATTTTTCGGGAGCGGACAATGCCGCCTATAAGCAGGTACAGACGATGCTTGATGTGGGCTCGTACGCCGACTACATGGCCGCGGAGATATACCTGCGTAACGCCGACTGGCCGAGCAACAATGTGCGCGCTTGGCGCTCCAGCGGGCAGCCCTACAAGTTCATCTTGTTCGATGTGGATCAGGGATTCGGCTGGGACTGGGTGAGTGAGGATTTCCAAATGAATACGGGAACCATGTTTGATTGGATCCGCAATGACAGGGGTTCCGGCCGTACCGGCCCTGGATTCTTTGCGCATATCTACATCAAACTAAGGGAAAATCCCGACTTTTGCCGCATGTTCGCGAATCACGGGGCGGTGATGCTCAGCACCTACCTCACTTACGAGCGCGTGGTGGCCGCGGTGAACAAGGTGAATTCCGAGATTCCGCAAGAAGAACTGGAACGTGACCTGAATAACGAGGATGTGTTCGAGCGCCGCTATAGCCCGTATGGGCCGTTTCCCGAAGGGTTCGACCGTACCGGAGAATATGTGACTTCGTTTGCATATGGCCGGACAGAATCTACCCGTAACGAATATCGTATCGAGTTCGGTTTGGGTGACGATATTTCCGTTACGATTGCTGTAAACGGCAACGGTAGCGTGCTTCTTGATGGCATGAAACTTCCAGATAGAAAGTACACGGGCACGTTCTTTGAAGGTAACGATATGCTGCTCGAGGCGATCCCTGCCGAAGGGAGTTCGTTTGCTGGCTGGACGGACGGGAGTACGGAGAATCCGCGCATGGTCTCGCCGAAGGATGGCGACGAATTTATCGCGAAGTTTAAGTGACGCAGTCTGAATAACCTGTTTACAGATGAGTCCAGCAAAATTTTTGTAGGGGTGGCGCTGGTCCACAAATAAGTGTATATTGGTAGAGCCGCGGGTAGATTGCTAGCGGCTCTTTTGAGGTTTTTATGAAATTTGCAATTCTCGGGTGTGGCCATATCGCCACGAAGATGGCCGCTGCGGTCAAGACTCTCGAAAAACGCGGTATGGGCGTGGAATGCTACGCAGTGGCTTCGCGCACGCTTGACAAGGCGAAAAAGTTTGCCGACGATTACGGGTTCGGTCGCGCATACGGCAGTTACGAGGAACTCGCGCAGGATTCTGCGGTGGACTTGATCTACATCGCGACACCGCATTCCGAACACTACAACAATATTTTGCTTTGTCTGGAACACGGCAGGAACCTGCTCGTGGAGAAGGCCTTTACCGCGAATGCCCTGATGGCATCGGAAGTGATTGCCCTTGCCGAAGAGAAGGGCGTGTTCATGAGCGAGGCGATGTGGACCCGATTCCTGCCTGCGGTGCAGATGGTGAAGGACTGGATTCTGGCCGGGAAGATTGGCAAGGTGGAAAGCGTGGAGGCCGACTTCTCGATGCCGCTTTCGCATATCGGGCGCCTGCAAAAGCCCGAACTTGCGGGCGGTGCGCTGCTGGATTTGGGTATTTACAGCCTCACGTTCGCGGACATCTTCCTAACTGATCCTGAAATTTGCAGGGAGATCCCCGCCTCCGCGGGGATGACGTCGGTTGCGGAATGCGCGGGGATGACGTCGGGTGAGGACTGCGTCGCGAATCATATCGTGCAGACGAAGACGAAGTGCGTCAAGTTCCATACGGGCGTGGATGCGACGGATTGGATCGACCTCGTGTATGCAGGCGGGCAGGTCGCACATCTCAAGACGTCGATGGTGGCGCCGCTCAAGAACGAGGGCGTCATCTACGGAACCGCGGGCTTTATCCGTGTGCAGAACCTCAACGACATGGTGGAAATCCAGCTGTTCGATGTTGCCGGGACGCTTGTGGAATCGGTGAAGCCGCCCCGCATCGAAAACTGCTACGAATATGAGGTGCTGGGCTGCAAGGCGGCCCTCGAGAAGGGGCTCAGGGAATGCCCCGAGATGCCCCACAGCAAGACCATGCAGATGATGACGCAGATGGATAGCCTCCGCGCCGCATGGGGAGTAAGCTACCCGTTTGAACTCAGCCCGGGCGAAGTCTGGAACCGCAGTGGCGACAAGTCGTTCCTTGAAGTTTATGACATCGAGACCGGCGAATCCAAACTGCTCAAGAAATTCGACTGCGTTATCGAGGCGCCCAACTGGAGCGCCGACGGGAAGTTCCTCACGTACAATAGCGAAGGCCGCATTTACAAGATTGAAATCGAAAGCGGCAAGGTGACGGAAGTCCCGAGTTACTTTGTCAACAACTGCAACAACGACCACGTGCTCTCTCCCGATGGCGAGGGGCTCTACGTGAGCCACCACACCAAGGAAGACGGGCTTTCGCGCATCTACAAGATTTTCTTTGACGGACGCATGCCGGTACTCGTGACCCCACTTGCCCCGAGCTACCTGCACGGCGTTACCGCCGACGGCAAGATGCTCGCGTACTGCGCCGAACGCAACGGAGAATACGATATCTACACGATTCCTGCTGCAGGCGGGAACGAGACGCAGCTCACGACTGCGTTCGGGTTGAACGACGGCCCGGAATACGACTGCGATGGCGAATACATCTGGTTCAACTCCGTACGCACGGGCCGCATGCAGGCTTGGCGCATGAAGGCGGACGGCAGCGAGCAGACGCAGATGACGTTCGATGCGCATTGGAATACCTGGTTCCCGCATATTTCGCCCGACCGCACGAAGGTCGTGATGCTTGCCTACCACGAGCGCGACGTGCGCCCCGGCGAACACGTGCCCAACAAGAACGTGGAAATCCGGCTGATGACCGGCAGCGATGATACTGGCTGGAGCGAGCCGCGCACTATCCTCAAGCTCTTTGGCGGGCAGGGGACGATTAACGTGAATTCCTGGGCCCCCGACAGCAGGCGCTTCGCCTACGTGCGGTACGAGCGCGGGTAACCCGCAATAAAATTCCAGTATAAACAAAACAGTCCGCTTCGGGCGGACTTGTTTGTATCTGGATGACAAAACTGGCGATGCGCCGGCCTTATTTCTTCTTCCTGCCCGGCGGGGTGGGCATGAACGGGTTCGAGGCCTTTGCCTTCTCGGTACTGGCGGCGCTGATGCTTTCCTGGCTCACCACGACGGAATCGCCGACGGAGAGCCCCTTCAGAATCTGGATGTTCACGCCGTCGCTGATGCCGGTCTTGACCCTGCGGGGGGCCGCCTTCCCGTCGATGCTGACCCACACGTGGTCGCCCGCGGGTTTCTTCGCTCCGGCGCGTTTCTTGAACGTCTTGCCCGGAGGCCCGAACTTTCCGGAGCCGCCGGTACCGCTACCCGGCGGGCCGAAACCTCCTGGGGGCGGAGGCGGGAAGTCTCCCTTCGCAAATGCGCTGTCGCCGCCTGCGAGCGAGTCGCGATCCATGCGCGGCGGGCGCGGCATGTCCTTCGGGTCGGCCATCGGGGTTCCGTCTGCGGGAGTAAACTTGAGAGCCTTCACGGGAATCGCGATGGCATCCTTCACCTCTTGCGTCACGATGGTGCAGGTCGCCGTCATGCCGGGCAAGAGCTTCTGTTCCGGGTTCTCTGCGGTAATCACCACCGTGTATGTCACCACGTTGCTCGTTGTTGTCGGGTTCAGGCGCACTTCCTGTACCGCGCCGTTGAACGATTCTCCCTGGAACGCGTCGACGGTGAATGTCGCTTTCTGGCCCTGCTTCACCTGGCCGATATCCGCCTCGTCGATGGCGGCCATCACCTTCATCTGGCTTAGGTCCTTCGCGATGACGAACAGGGTGGGCGTGCTCATGGAGGCGGCTACCGTCTGGCCCACTTCTACTGCGCGCTTCAGGACTACGCCGTCAATCGGGCTCTTGATGGTCGCGTAGCTCAGGTTGAGCCTTGCCTGGTTCACCTCGTTCTTGCTGCGTTCCACGGCGAACTTTGCCGCGTTCATGTTGTATTCGGCGGTTTCCAGTTCCACGGCGCTCGCGGAATTGCTCTCCGAAAGTTTTTTCACTCGGTTGTAGGTCGATTCCTTGTACTTGTAGTCGTTTTCTGCGCTCCGGTAGGCGATTTCTGCCTGCGTGAGTGTCGCCTTGAGCTTCGACTTGTCGAGTTCGGCAATCACCTGGCCCTTCTTGACCTTGGAATTGAAATCCACGTAGATTTTCGCGATGTCGCCCGAGACCTGCGTGCCCACTTCCACCTGGTCGACCGGCTCTAGCGTTCCCGTTGCCGAAATTGTCGTCGAAATCGTAGTCTGCGTGACCTTCGCGCTCACGAGCGGGCCCGCGGCGTCACTTGCCTTCTCCGTAAAGAAGAAGAACTTCACGCCGTAGGCGATGCCCGCAAGTACCGCGAGCACGATGGCGATTTTCAGCAATTTCTTCAAGATTTTCATAGATGCAGCCAAAAAATAGAAAGTATTGCCCTTTTTCCGGGTATTTTGATGCCCGGCGGGCCAAAAAGGTTGCATGGGAAGCGAAAAACGCCTTCATTTGCTTATAAAATAAATTTTATATTAGGTCGCATGACGCGCATCAGAAAGAAAGACGACGGCTCCGAGGTCCGCAGCGTAACGCTGGTAGGGCTTGTCTGGAACGTGGTTCTTTCCGTGAGCAAGTTCTTCGCGGGCTATTTTGGGGGCTCCCAGGCGCTTGTTGCCGACGCCATCCACAGTGCATCGGATTTCATTACCGATATCGCGATAATCGTGGGTTCCAGGTTTTGGAACGCGCCCCCCGATGCGGACCACCCGTACGGGCACCGGCGTTTCGAGACGCTCATCTCGGTGGGTATCGGGCTTGCCGTATGCGCGGTGGGTATCGGGCTCGGTTACAATGCCATAATGGCCCTTGTAAACGGCGAACAGTCGCACCCCGAGTGGATTGCGGCCGTGATGGCGGCGGTCTCCATCGTCGTGAAGGAGGCCCTGTTCCGCTACACGCGGGCGAAGGGGCGTGCCATGCGTAGCGAGGCCGTGGAAGCGAATGCGTGGCACCACCGGAGCGATGCGTACAGTTCTATTCCTGTTTTGATTGCGGTCCTGTTCGGGATAATTTTCCCGACGCTCTGGTTCGCGGACTCCGTCGGCGCGATTATCGTTTCTTGCTTTATCCTGCATTCCGGCTACGAGATTGCCTGGCCCGGGATTCACCGCGTCGCCGATGTGGGGGCGAGCGAGGAGGTCGCGCAGAAGTTGAAGGAAGTGGCGCTTGCCTGCCCGAACGTCATCAGCATACACGGTTTCCGCACGCGTTACGTGGGTTCTGACCTGCATGTGGATTTGCACGTGGTGGTGCCTGCCGAGATGACCCTCCTTGCGGCGCACGATTTGGCCGAGGATGTGGAACGCAGGCTCATCGACGCGGGCGAGAACGTGGTGGATGCGCTCGTGCACATAGACCCGTACAGCGAAGAGCGCGTAAGGCGCGGCGAAATCAAGACGCTTGAGCGCTAGGTCGCGCGGGCCGTCGTTTTCGATATTCCCGTCACCCTCGAAAATGTGGTACAGGTGGTGCATGCCGAGCCCGTCCTTGAAAATCTCTCCGTAGCTGTCTATCATGACGTCCCCGACGCGGAGCATAAAGAACCTGTCGCCGGCATGGACCTGCTCGTGTTCCCAGATGCTCCAGTTGAGCATGTAGTTCTTTCCTTCGCGGGCCTGTTCAAAGCCGTGGTCGCTACGCCCGAGCGTGTAGCTCGAAATAGCGGGGTTCCATTTGAGAATTACTGTAGCCAAGCCTAGAATATACATCAAAAAAACGGGAACTGAAAAATATTTTGCGGAAATTATCAAAATGACATTTTATGACACTAAATTATTTTAGATTTGAATATGAAGAAATCAACAGGAGGCCGGTATGAACGACTTGATTTTACATCCTGAATATGAATCGCTACGGGCGGAGGTTGCCCGCCTCCGTGAAGAGATTGTCGTGGTGCGTACGCAGCTGGACCGTGCGACCGGCGTGGAAACTGAACTTTTGAAGGCAGAATATGGCAAGCGGTTCGGTAGGCTCGAACTGGAACTGACGCGCAAGTACTACAGGTTCCGCCTGCTCCGGCGCCGCATTGACCTGGTGCGTTCTTACTTGAACCGCGGTGCAGAACCCGACATGGAGGCGATTGACGCGATTCTCGATGCCGAGGCGGAAGAGTACAACCAGGTCTTGCGCAGGAAGGCCGCCGATGCGGAACGGGCTTCCAAGATGACATTCCGCGAGTACAGCGACGAGGAGGCGGTACACGCCAAGAAACTCTACCAGCAGGTGGTTCGCGCACTGCACCCTGATTTGCACCCGGGTGCGACTCCCGATGACATCGCCTGCCTGCAACAGGCCGTGGAGGCCTACAACTCGGGCGATCTCGCTACCCTCGAGGCCATCGCCGTGCTTGTGGAATGCGGCGAGAAGAAGAACGATGAACCATCATGCATTGAATCCCTGCGCAAGCGTTGCGAACAGTACCGCGACACGCTCTTGAAACTCGCCCTGCGGTTGAAGAAGGTGCGTTCCTCCTTCCCGTTTGACCAGGCGGAGTTGCTCTCGAAACCGGAGAACGTGATGAAACGCATTCAGGACCTGAAGGCGGAATGCGCGAAGCTCGATGACCGCATCGCTGCGTGCGAAATTCACCTGCAACAACTGAACGGCGCCGTATAGGAGGCATTATGACGACAGAACTTGTAAATGCGGGAACGGCGGGCGGCATGCTTGCCTTGTTGCACGGCGAGGGAGGGCTCTCGATTCCGGTTCCCTTCGCGAGGTCGATACGCCTTCTGGATTCATTCGTGACGGGCACGTTCTTTGTGAAGGGTATAGAATCCCTTGCACAAAAACTGCGCGAGGGCGACCGCCTTACCTTGTTGCGGGAACCGGACAACCGCTACGACAGGTATGCAATCGTGGTGAAGGACGGCGCGGGCAACAAGCTCGGGTACATCCCGCGCAAGAACAACATTGTCCTTGCGAACCTGATGGATGCGGGCAAGTCCATATACGCGACCCTTACCGGCAAGAGTTCGGCGTATTCCTCGGTAAACCTTTCCATCGGGATTTTCATGGAGGAATAATCCCGGCTCCCTGCAAAAAATGTGTAAATTTAGGGCATGAACGCCATCTTGAAATATGCACTGAAATGCGCCTCGGTTCCGGCGCTTGTCGTTTCGCTTGCAATGCCCGCGCAGGCGGGCGTGAATCTCCCTGTCCACAAGGAGGTTCTCGACAACGGGCTTACGGTGCTGTTGCACCCGAACAGGCAGGCACCCACGGTGAGTTGCCGCCTGTTCTACGTGACGGGCTCGGTTCACGAGGTTCCGGGCAAGTCGGGCCTCGCGCATATCCTGGAGCACGAACTCTTCAAGGGCACCAAGAAGGTGGGCGTTACCGACAGTATTGCCGATGCGGCGTTCATGGCGCGCGAGGACAGCCTGCAGGCGCTTATCCGTCCGGCAAGGCTCGCGGGCGATACCGCGACCGTCAAAAAACTTACCGCCGAGCACGATTCCCTCCTGAATGAACAGCGCAAGCTCTTTGTGAAGGATGAACTCTGGGGCGCCTACCAGTCCGCGGGCGGAACGGGCCTCAACGCGTTCACGACTGACCTCATGACGGCCTACATCGTGACTCTCCCGAAGGACAAGATCGAACTTTTCATGTGGCTGGAATCCGACCGCATGCAGAACGCGGTATTGCGCGAGTTCTATTCCGAACGCGACGTGGTGCGGGAAGAACGCCGCATGCGTTACGACGACAAGCCCACGGGCCGCTTCTTCGAGACGATGAATTCGCTTATCTACGAGGCGTTCCCCTACCGCGTGCCGACCATCGGGTGGCCGTCCGATATCATGAACCTCACTCGCGAGATGGCCGACGAGCATTACCGCAGGTACTACAAGCCGCGCAACGCGATTCTCGTGCTGGCGGGCGACCTGGATACTGCCTCCACGATGGAGATGGTGAAGAAGTACTTCGGCAATATCCCTGCGGGCGAGGCGTTCCCGCCGATTACGGTACGTGACCCGGAACAGGTGGGCGAGAAGCGCTTTACGCAGGTGCGCCCCGATGCGCCGAACCTGTATTCGCTCGTGTTCAAGACGGCCGAAGTGGGCGACCCGAGTCTCTATGCGCTCGATATCGCGGAAGGCGTGCTGAACGGGCGCTCGGGCAGGCTGTACAAGCGCCTGGTGGAAGAGGAAAAGCTCGCGGTGAGCGTAAAGGCGGGCAACAGCCCGAACAAGTATGTCTCCGAATTCTCCGTGATGGTGAGCATGAAGCTCGATGCGGATGTCGCGAAGGTCGAGAAGATTGTGTGGGAAGAACTTGAACGGCTCAAGAACGAGCCCGTGAGCGAACGTGATTTCCAGAAGGTGAAGAACCACGCCTACGCGGGGCTAATCCGCAGCTTTACCGACATGGAGAACGTGGCGACGATGCTTGCCTGGTACGAGATGTACGGCGACTACCACATATTCCTCAACTGGGCTGACGCCCTCGAGAAGGTGACTCCCGCGCAAGTGCAGGAAGTCGCGAAGGCGACCTTCGTCCGCGACCGCAGTGTCGTCGGCATCTTGAAGAAGAACCGCTAGAGTCCGGAAATTTCCACGACCTTCTTGTTGTTCGTAGAACCGAGCACGACCTTCACGTCGCGCTTGTGCACCTTGAAGTGTTCGGCCAGCAGTTCGCAGATGGCCTCGTTCGCCGCCCCTTCGACCGGGGGCGCCTTCACTTCGACCTTGTAGCTGCCGTCGGGGAGGGCGGTTACGCTCTCCCGTTTGCTTCTCGCATGTACCTTGATGTTTATGCGCATGGGTGGCGTGTGACCGTTAGGCGAGCACGTTGCCTATGGAACCGATCGGCTGGGGAGGCTCGCTGCCCTGGTTGCGCTGCGGTGCGGGGGCCTGGAATTCGCGCTGGTCGTTTTCCATGGCGGCGAGGAGTTCCTCCTGCCCGCGGATAAGGGCCCTGCAACGGATAAAGTAGTTGCTGCGGAGTTGCTTCAGCTGCTCGATTTCGGCGCGCAGGTCTTCGGCCTGCTTCTTGGTGGACTCCACTTCGCGGACCGCCCTGGC
The DNA here is from genome assembly GCF_900129735.1 of Fibrobacter sp. UWCM. Classification (NCBI taxonomy): domain Bacteria; kingdom Pseudomonadati; phylum Fibrobacterota; class Fibrobacteria; order Fibrobacterales; family Fibrobacteraceae; genus Fibrobacter; species Fibrobacter sp. UWCM. The sequence continues at coordinate 43,174 of NZ_FQWR01000007.1, forward strand.
CTTCGCTTCGGCGATGATGAGTTCCGCTTCCTTCTCGGCGCTGGCCTTTACCTCGTCCACGGTGCGCTGCATCGTGATGACCGCGTCCTGGATGGTCTTCTCGATTTGTCGGTAGTAGTTCACGCGTTCTTCGGCTATCTTCAGGCGTTCGGTCAGGTCGGTACGGGTGCGCGACAGCTGTTCGAATGCGGTGGCTGCCGTATCCAGGAATGCCTTGACTTCTTCGGCGTCGATGCCACCGAGGGATTTCTTGTGGAATGTCTGGTTGCGGATATCGAGCGGTGTGAGTTCCATGAAAGCCTTCCGTTTTTCGTTTCTACAGGGAAAAATATAAAATTTTCAGGATTTTATATGGCAATTACATGTTTTTCAAGTTATATTATGGGGTTAGAAAGGAGCGGCCCATGATTGCGGTTCTGAAAAAGAAGTGGAATAACCTCGAAACCCTGGAACAGAAGCTGTTCTGGATTATCCACGTCATCTTTACGTTGGTGTCTTTTTCGGGCGCACTCATCACCGTGGTCGAGGATGTGAGCAACCTCGCCGAACTGATGTGCTTCATCGACTTCGCGATCTGCATCCTGGTTGCGCTTTTCGTGATGCGCACGTCGCTTTATTCGGTCGGCCTTTTCTTGCTGATATTCTTCTACACGGCCGTTTCGACACCTCTCCTGTTTTTCCTCTGTTCGGGGGTCGATAGCGCCATGCCCTATTACATGCTGGTGGGCCCGTTCCTGAGCAGCTTTATCAGCAACCGCAAGATACGGTTCACATCTGCGGTGTTGACCATGCTTGTAGGCGTGACTCTCTATGTCTTGGCGTGGTTCTTCCCGCACCTGCTGATGCCGCCCCCGAGCAAGGGAATCGTGTACCTGGACTTCTCGGCCAACTTCGTGCTTGTGGGTGGAGCAATCTTCTTCATCTGTTCCTTCGCCATCAATGCCTATGTTCGTGAACGCGTGCAGCGCGAGCGTCTGGTGGCCAAGCTCGATTACCTCTCCAAGCACGACGACCTGACTGAACTCTACAACCGCCGCTTTGTAATCCAGTACCTCGAGAATATCGTGTGGCACAGCCGCGACCGCTACTACATGTTCATGTTCACGATCGACGACCTCAAGGCCCTGGGCGATTCGTTCGGGCATGTCGTGGCCGACCGTATCGTGTGCAACGTGGCGCATGCCCTCTGGGAAACGGTAAACGAGGGCGTTGGGGAATGCGGTGCGCGATATGGCGAGGAAACCTTCCTGTTCATTATGGCTGCCGATTCCGACGTGGAAGCCTTCATGCGGGCGGATGCCTTCCGCGAGAAGATAAGCGGGTTCATCTGGAACAACACGCCCGATGTGCGCATATCGATTAGCGGGGGGATAGTGCCTTGCCGCGACGAGAACGAGTTCGACCGCGAACGCCTGCTCAAGAAGGTCGATGCCCTGCTGGACGGGTTCAAGTCGCGCGGCAAGAACCAGGTGCGCATCTTCATGGATGTCGGCTAGCCGGGGCCGCGGGCTGCGCCTTCAGACCTCCTGTATGTTGATAAATTGTTGATTAGTTGGGGCTGTCCCTGTGGTAATCCCCGTTTCGGGGCAAAAAGGCCATTTCGTGGCTCCTGACCCCTTGATTTATGCGGGCATTTTACTATTTTTGGGACTCAAAATTTTGCACTAAAAAGGTTTTATCATGAAAAGAACATTCCAGCCTCACAATCGTAAGCGCGTCAACAAGCACGGTTTTATGGCCCGTATGGAAGACCGCTGGGGTCGTGCCGTTTTGAGCCGTCGTCGTGCCAAGGGCCGCAAGCGCCTCACCATCAGCGATTCCATCTACAAGAAGTAAGCCGGGGTTGGCCTAATGGCCGCTCTGCGTTCTTATCGGCTGCCCAGTCAGCCGGCTTATCGGCAAGTAGCCGTCCAGGGAAAGTTCGTCCGCACGCCATCACTCTCGATGCGTTGGATTGAAAGCCCGGACGGTTTTTGTCGTTTTTGTTTTTTGGCGAAAAAGAAGAACGGCAACGCGGTCTACCGCAACAAGTGCCGCAGGATTTTGCGCCCGCTGTTCTTCGGGATGGTACCTTCGATAAAGAAGCCCGTCTGGGCGATGGTCATCGTGACCGACCCTTCGGACGTGATGACGGCGGATCGCCTCCGGGAATCCGCATTCAAGATTTTCCGCAAGATGGAATGGCGGACCGATGCCGCGGGAGCTCCGGATGTCGAAGGCTAGGGATTTCGTGGTGGAGGCGCTGGTGTTCCCGATAAGGCTTTACCAGCGGATACATCCCTATTTTTTTCGGGGAGTGTGCAGGTTCTACCCGACATGCTCCCAGTATGCGATAGAGGCTTTCCGGGTCCACGGGCCCTTCAAAGGTTTCTATCTTGCGGTTTTTAGGATTCTGAGATGTAACCCCTTCTGCAAGGGCGGTATCGACCCGGTCCCGCCCAGAAAGGAAAAGAAATGAACAAGAATACCCTTATTGGCTCCATCCTGATGGCCCTGATTGTCTTCGGCTGGATGTACATGAACAAGCCGAACGAAGAGGCGATGGCGAAGGCAAAGGCGAAAAAGGCCGCGGCCCTCGTCCAGGATTCCGTAGCGGCCGCCAAGCCCGCCGGTAACCTGGTACTCCCGTCCAATGTGGCTCCCGAAGAGAAGGCCGCGCCGGTGCTCTCTGCGGTGGCGCCTGCCGAGCCCGCTGCCGTGGATTCCGCGGTTGCCGATTCTGCCGTAGCCGACAGTGCTGCCGCGGTTGCCCCGAAGGCGCCCGAACGCCGTACGGTGACGGTCGAGACCGACAGGTTCGTGATGACCCTCGATGGCAAGGGCGGCAAGATCAAGAGCCTCATCGTGAAGGCGCTGAAGGATACCGCGGGCAACTACCCCGAACTCTTCCTGGATACGGCGGAAGGCGCGCTCGACCTCTCGATTGACGGTGCGAACCTGAGCGACGCCGTGTTTGCGACGGACGCTCCCGAATGGATTACGGTGGATAGCGATACCAGCGTGCAGTTCACGTTTACCGACGTTCACGGCAGCCAGGTTGTCCGCAGCTATGGCTTTACGAAGGACGGCCCGGCCGTGCGCCAGGAAAACAAGTTTGTCGGGTTTACCCCCTCGAAGTACGAACTCGCCTGGAACGGCGGCATGAAGGAAACCGAGTCCATCCCGAAGAGCAAGGGCTTCATGGGAATCGGTTCCGGCGGAACGTACTACTACAGCGAAGTGATTTTCAATGCGGACAACTCTGTGGAACGCGAAATGAGCCGCGATTCCCTCAAGAGGTTCAACGGGGAAAAGAGCAAGATTGCCTGGGCGGGTCTTCGCCGCAAGTACGTAGCCATGACGGTGCAGTTCGACGAAGCTGTGCCTGTCGTCATCGATGCGACGCGCATGGAAGTGAAGGACAACGAGGGCGACCCGGGTACCTACAAGATTTCTCTCAAGGATGATCTGCGCGGAAGCAATACGCTTGCCTACAACGTGATGGTGCTCCCGCTCAAGTGGGATGAACTTGCCGCGCTGAACCAGCAGTACGAAAAGGTTATCGTGACGGGCTGGCAGTGGTGCGGTGCCGACGTGTGGTTCGTATGGATTTGCAAGATGCTCCTCAAGCTCCTGAACTTCCTCTACGGGCTTATCCCGAACTATGCGGTGGCGATTATCCTGCTTACGATTATCGTGCGTGCGGTGACCACGCCGTTTACCCTCAAGCAGATGAAGGCGACCCGCGGCATGGCCGCGCTCAAGCCCCAGATGGACGAGATTAACGTGAAGTACAGGAGCGACCCGCAGAAGAAGCAGGCCGCCATGATGGAACTCTACGCGAAGAATGGCATAAACCCGCTCCAGAGCTGCACGGGCTGCCTCCCGATGCTCATTCAGATGCCGATATTCATGGGCCTCTTCTTTGTGCTCGGGCGCGCGATTGAACTGCGTGGCCAGCATGCGTTCCTGTGGGTGACGGACCTGAGCCGTAGCGACGTGGTGTGGAGTGGCATTTCCATTCCTATCATCATGCCCTCGGGCCTTGCGATTCTCCCGTGGATAATGGTGGCGACGATGTACTTCCAGACGAAGGTTACCATGGGCAGCAATGCCGCGATGGACCCGGCCCAGCAGAAGATGATGATTTGGATGATGCCCGCGATGATGCTCCTGTTCAGCGCAGTGATGCCCTCGGGACTTGTAATCTACATGATTGTCTCGAACATCTGGGGCATTGTCCAGTACAAGTTGATCAACCGCAACCTTGCCCCCGCAGGCGCGACCTCCGACAAGCTGAAGGGCAAGGACGTGAAAGACGCCGAAATCGTCAAGAAGAAGTAATTAAGCAATAGTCCGGCGATAAACCGCGCCGCTAGGCGCCCACGCAAATAATCCGCTATACCATAGGTATATGATTTGAATGATGCGGATTATTAAGTGCCGGGAGAGTCTTAGGGAGGGGGTGGACCCCCTCCCTTGTCTTATCTGTACTCGTCACCTTCGAGGGTTTTGCCGAGCATTTTGTACTTCGCCTTGATAGCGGTGCGGAGCAGCGGCCACCCGACTTTGTCGAAAGCCCCTTCCCACACGAGGTCGGCCCCGTACTTCAGGCTTGAATCAATCGGGGTAGGAATCCACGTTTCGTTGAAATCGGGTGCGAGGCCGGCGCTCTTGATGATACCGGCATAGTCCACATTGAGCAGTTTCTTGTACCCCATGCGGATAAAGTGCTTCTTTTCGCTGAAGGTGAACCGGCGCTGCAAAAGTTTCCGCTTGATGAATCCCGCCCCCTGCTCGATAAGTTCTTGCGAGGCGAATAGCGGTTTATCCTTGGTGCGGTAGATGCTGTCGATGCTGACTTCAGCTTCTGCGAACTTTTCGCTGAGGCCCACTTCCATGAGCCTTACCGTGCTCTCGAAGTCCTCCTGCTCGGGCGTCTCGAAGAGGTGCATGAAGAATGCCCCGAGTGCGGGCTGCTTCATATACAGGAAGAACGACTGCAGGTGCGGCGCAATCTCGTCGCTCTGCGTGAGCGATACCACGTCGGCATCGCGCTTTTCCGCTTCGGCGAAGAACTTCGCGAAGTTGTCCTGGAAGTACACGATGGAGTCGTTCAGGACCAGAAGGCGGTCGAGGCTTCCTATGGCGCCCTGTGACCCGTTCGAGGCGGGACTTTGTACCTTGAGTTGCAGGTAGCGGTGCCACATCCCGAAATCGAACCCGTGGTTTTGCGTGAGGAAGAGTTCGATGTCGTTGTCGGCGATGAACTTGAGCGATTCTTCCGAAAGGGGGCGCTTGTTCGTCAGCAGTACTACGTGAAAGTCTGTCTGTGCAAGGTGCGAGAGTGCAAACCTCACGTAACCGGGGAGGCATTCCCCGGTCTGGTAACTTGCATAGAGCGCGACTTTCTTGTATGCTGCCATAACGATTCCAGTTTACCTTCTCCCGCGCTTGCCACGGCCCCCGCGTGCGTCGGTCTTGCGTGCCCGCGGCTTGCCGCCGCCGGCTCCGCGACCGCCCCTGCCTCCACGGGCGAACTCGCCCCTGTCGGCAAAGGCCGCCTTGCGCCTCTGCTCGCGGTTGCGTGCACGGGGCGGCATGTAGCCGTTGTCAAAATCGTCTTCGAAGTCGTCGGGCTGGCTCACGTAGCCGAGCGCTTCGGCGGCCGCAGCGCGGTCCGCGCGTTCCTGCACGTCGCGGGATTCGCCCTGGCGGCGGCGCTTCTTGGGTTCGCTCGAAATCTTCTCGAGGATGCTGAAGTCCGCCTGGCCGCGCAGCGGGTCCACGCGGAGGAGGCGCACCTTCACGATGTCGCCACGACGGAACGTGCGCCCGCTTTTTTTGCCGAAAGCGAGGCCCTGGTCCGGATTGAACACGTAGAAGTCGTCACCCGCGATGTCGCGGAACCGCACCAGGCCCTCGGCGATGGGGTCCTTGATGCTCACGTAGATTCCCCATTCCTCAATGCCCGTGACGGATGCCTCGAAGTCGTCGCCGATGCGGTTCTTCAATATCCAGCAGCTGCACACCTTGATGGAGATGCGTTCCACCTTCATGTTCTTGATTTCGTTTGCAGAAATCAAGTCGCAGACCTCGATCACGTTGTTCGCGCGCTCGGCGTTGATTTCCTTGCCCTTGCGTGCAAGTTCGCGGTGGCACCAGAGGTCGGCGTAACGGCGGATAGGGCTGGTGAAGTGGCTGTAGTCCTGCCAGTTCAATGCAAAGTGCCCGAAGCTGTTGCTGTCGTAGTGCGCCTTCTGCATACTGCGGAGGATACGGTTCATGAGCGTCTCGTCGTCGCCGGCGCGCTTCACCAGGTGCTGGTACAGCTTGAAGGCGACCGGGTTCAGGTTGGTATCGCCACTGCGGGGCTTGCCCAGGTCGCGCAGCATCACGGGTGCATCCTTGAACAGGTCGGGGTACATGTAGTACAGTTCCATGATGTCCTTGGTATCGGGCGCCTCGTGGATACGGTAGATGCCCTGCAGCTTGCGCTTGGAAAGTTCCTTCGCGCAGCAGTTGTTCGCGATGAGCATGCATTCCTCGACCCACGAGTTACTCTCGTCGGTCTCGCGCGGCACGATCTGCACGGGTTCGCCTGCCTCGTTGAACTTGCAACCGTATTCGGTGCTCTTGAATTCGAGCAGGCCTTCCTTGGTGCGGTTCTTCTTGAGCAACGCGGTCACTTCGGCGAGCGCCTTGATGGAATCGTCGCCCGCCTCCATCATCTTCACCGCTTCCTGGTAGGTAATGCCCTTCGATACGTTCACGATACTCCTGTGGAAATCCCAGCTGAGCACGTTCGCCTGCTTGTCGAGTTCCATCATGCAGGTGAATGCGCAGCGGTCTACGCCCTGGTGCAGGCTGCACACGCCACTCGAAAGCTTTTCGGGGAGCATGGGCACCGCCGTCCACGGCAGGTACTGCGTGTAGCTGCGTTCAAGCGCTTCCTCGTCGAGGTCGCTCCCTTCGGGTACATAGTAGCTCACGTCGGCGATATGCACGCCGAGCCTGTATCCGTTCTCGGTGCGTTCCACGCTGATGGCGTCGTCGTGGTCCATGGCGCCTTCGGGGTCGATGCAGAGCACGTCGAGCTTGCGGTAGTCGACGCGGCCCTTGAAATCCTTCGGACCCGGTTCCTTGATGCCTTCCACGAACTTCTTGATGGCGGGCGAGAAGTCCTTGGGCAGGTTGTTCTCTTCCATGAACTTCGTCTTGACCTCGTCCCAGCTCACGTTCAACGCTTCGGCGCTGCGGTCCACCTTCGCGAGGTAGCTGTGCTTGAGTTTCGGGTGCGGGTAAAGCGTAAAGCTGATGGTCTCGCCTTCTTTGCCCGGCGCCTGCCTGCGGTGGCACATCTCGTACACCTTGCCGGTCTCGAGTTCGTGAACTTCCCACTGCTCGTCACCAATCTGGTGCAGTATGCCGCGCTTTACGCGGGTCTCGTTTTCCTTGTCGTTTTGCCTGCGGCTGCGGGCGGCGGGCCTGCGGTTGTCTTCTGCGCCCTGTTCCGCAATCTTCTTGAATCGCTTCTCGCGCTTTTCTTCGAGGCTCTCGCCGTCGCCGAGCTGGTATTCCTTGTGGCTCGTGCGCTTCAACAGCCCGCGTTCCACCATGTCGGCAAGCATCTGCTTGAACGCCATCTTCTGCTTCTTGGGGAGCCCGAGTGCTCCGCGCAGCTGGCTTCCGACCATCGGCTCGTCGCGCAAAATTGCAATAATCTGTTCTTCACTGGGTAAACGCTGTGCCATATCAGGCCTCCTTTGTGCCGCTTTCGGCATCTAATTTCGCTTGTGCAAGTTCCGCTTGCTTGTAGGGCATCGCCGACTCCACCAAATCGTGCAGTTCGTCGCGCAGTTCTGCCATGCTCTTGTCCGCATAGTCGCTGGCCTTTACCATCGGGTGTACAACCATCCTGACCTCGCCACCACGGATGGACCACTTGACCTTCGGGAGAATTTCCCCGGTGTTCACGAGCGTGATGGGCAAGATGTCGAAGTTCTGGTCCTTCGCCATGCGGAAGATTCCGTTCTGGAACTTGAGCATGTGGCCGTCTTCGGTGCGGTGACCTTCGGGGAACACGGCGAAGTTGTAGCCCTTCGCGATGCGTTCCGAGACAAGCTTTCCCATGCCGGCATTCATGCGCGGGTTCTTGTGCACGGGAATGCAGCCGATGGTGCTGATGACCCAGCCGAAAACGGGTGCCTTCCAGAGGCTTGCCTTCGCCATGAAGGCCGCGTTGCCTATCGCGGGCCAGATGACGTTGATGTCGAGGAAACTCTGGTGGTTCGCCACGATGACAAAACCCTTGCGGCCTTTCGGGATATTCTCTTCGCCTTCTATCTTTATCTTGATTCGGAACAACTTAAAAGCGATGTTCTTGAAGAAGAACTGGCAGACGTTCGTGATTTCTTCCTTGTGTCCGCAGATGTATCCTTTGTATATAATGTAGGGTACGCCGAGGATAATCATGCCGACAAAGACGACGAGGTAGTATAGGGTTGCAAGTATTGCGCGCATAAACCAATCCGTGTTGTATTTCTGCTCATAATGTATATTTTTTAGACCGGAAGGGGAACGGAAAATGCTAATTTTCGCCTACATTCTTTTTAATAAGGAGAAAATATGAAAAAGTTCATTCTCGCGTTGGCTGCGTGGCTCCTAACCTTGCCTTGCACCTGACTATTACGCAAGTACAGAACTTTTCTGATCTGGAACTCAAGGATGAGTACGAACGGACCGTTGCGACTACGAACCAGAGCGAAAGTCTCATCTTGTTCGGTTTCGGTGCTACCTACTACTTCTTGGACAACATGTTCGTTACCGGAAGTTTCGGCTTGTCTGTGTTTACCATCGAAGAGGTGGGCAACTCTAGAGCGGGTGGAGCCTCCGAAGCGGGTATCGGTTTCCAGGTCGGAGTCGGCAAGGAATGGTGGGCCGGCGACGAATGGGGAATGGGCGCCTTGGGGACGCTTACCTACGGCAGTGCCGACGACAAGGACGATATCGGCGAGATGTCCGCGTATGCCGTGGGCGTCAAGTTCACGTTGACATTAAATTAAACCTTAAATTAAATCTTTATCTTCCAGTCTAATGTCTGGCCGGCGGCGAGGGGGACGACGCCGTTCACGAGGGTCGGGACGGTCCACTTTTCCTGCACGACTTCGACTTGCTTGGTGGTCCGTGGGAGTCCGTAGAAATCGGCTCCGAAACCGGCGATAAAATCGGGCAGTTTGTCGAGGTGGCCGGCCCGGTCAAATTCTTGGACCAGCAGGGGGAGGGCCACCGGGGCGCTGTAGACGCCCGCCGCCCCGCACGGGCATTCCTTTTTGCCCTGCTGGTGCGGGGCGGAGTCCGTGCCGAGGAAAAACTTCGGGTTGCCGCTGAAGGCGGCCTCGCGGATGGCGGCACGGTCTTCAGGCCGCTTCGGGAGCGGCTTGCAGAAGTGGTGCGGCCTGAGGGCGTCGCCTACGATGTCATCGAGAGTCATCATCAGGTGGTGAACTGTGAACGTCGCCGCCACGTTTGCGGGCAGCCGCTTCACCGCCTCGACCGACTTTGCGGAACTCAGGTGCTCAAAGACGATTTTCAATTTCGGGAACTTTGTCGCAAGCGTCTCTACGCGCTTGATGAATGCGGGCTCGCGGTCCAGGCAGAATTCACCGGGTTCCTCGCCGTGTACGCATAGCACGAGCCCGAGTTTTTCCATCATCGCGACTACCGGGAATACCGCCTCGAAGTCGCTGATGCCGTCTGCGCTGTTCGTGGTGACGCCTGCAGGGTAGTATTTTCCAGCGACGACGCCTACCGCCATCATGTCCTTCAAATCCTGCTCCGTGTAGTTCGGGTTCAGCTTGAAGGTCATCAGCGGTTCAAAATCGGGCCGCACGTCCTTTGCCGCTTCTAGAATTTGTTTCTTGTACTCGCTTATCGCCTTCGCGCTGGTCATCGCGGGTACGGTGTTCGGCATAATGATGGCACGGCCAAACTGGCTCGCTAAGTCTCGCACATATCCGGGCATGAGTTCGCCCTGGCGCAGGTGTGCATGAAAATCGTCGGGAAGGGGGAGAAACATTTTGAAATCCTTTTGTAAAATGTGTAATGTGTAGTGTGTAATGTGTGATGGCTAATTATTCATTTGTCATTCCACACTCCACATTGCCGCGTAGCGGCTTTACCCGCTGGTCCGCAAGTCGCGGAAGAGTTCCTTCGAAATAGCCGTATCGCTGTGTAGCCACTCGTCAAAGTAACGCGGTTCGGTCAACTGCTTGTGCGTGAGGAAGGTTATCTTGCAGTTCAGTTCCTTGGCCACCATGAGGTCGTGCGTCACGATGATGATGGTCGTCTTGAACAGCGTACGCATGTTGTCGATAAGCGGGAGCAGGTTGCGGCGGTTGTAGTTGTCGAGACCTGCGGTCGGTTCGTCCATCAGCAGTAACTGCGGGCCCATCGCCCAGCTGCGGGCAATCGCCACACGTTTCTGCATGCCCACGCTCAGCATGTGCGGGAAAAAGTCGGCATAGTCGCGCACGCGCATCAGGTCCATTGCCATGCGGACCTTGTCCTCGATCTCGGTGGCGGTACCGACCTTGTGGTAGCGCAGCGGGAGCGCGATGTTGTCGCGCACGCGCAGGTTCGAGATGAGTGCCCCGTTCTGGAACACGAGCCCCACCTGGCGCTTGGCGATGTTCAGTGCGGTAAGCCTTTCGGGCGGAATGTATTCGCCGAAGATATACATCTTGCCGGCATTGGGGCGTGCAAGCCCAGAAATCACGCGGAGCAGTGCGCTCTTGCCCTGGCCCGAACCGCCGCCGATGCAGATGGTTTCTCCCTTCTGCACGACAAGGTTTGCGCCCGAGATAAGTTCCTGCTCGCCCGGCTGTATGCCCGATTCGAAGAACCCCAGCGGTCTCGGTTTCGAGATCGAGGTGCCGACCAATCCCCGGTAGGAAAGGTGCAGGTCTTCGAGTCTGAGGGCTTCGTTATACATTAGATGATCTTCGAGATTTCGTTAAAGTAATCGATGAAGTAGAACAGTGACAGGAACACGTCGGCACAGACAATGTAGAAGAAGGACTTGATGACGGACCTGCCGGTAGCCTTCGGCACCTGGCGAATGTCGCGCGGGATATTCATGGCCTGGTAGCAGGCGTTCGTGGTAATGATGCAGCCGAACACGATTGGCTTGACGACGATGAAGATAAAGTCCGTGAATGTCAGGGCTTTCAGGATTTCGGTAGAAAGGTAGTCCCAGGTGAGCTGGAGGTTGAGCGCGTTTCCGGTAAGGGCTATGGCGATTTTCGTCATGAGGTAACCCGCACAGATGGCACTCGTGCTGAACACGATGTTCATGATGAATGTGGCGATGGCGCCTCCGATGAGCCCCGGCATCACGAGGTAGCGCACGGGGTCCACGCCCATCGTGGCAAGCGCGTCCACTTCGGAATTGATGACCATGCCGCCGATGTAGGTGGTGAGCGATGAACCACTGCGGCCTGCGATGAGGAATGCCGTGAGGATTGGTCCCAGCTCGCGGATGATGACAACCACCATGAGCCCGCCGACCACGTCGTCGAACCCCATCTTGCCCATCATGGTAATGACTTCGATGATGACGACCGTGCCGAAGAGGGTGGCCACCACAAAAAGAATCGGGAAAATTTCGACACCGGTAAAGAACGTCTGCAATATGATGTTGCGCGAGTCGGTCTTGAAACTACGGCTCTTGTTGAACAGCGACATGATGGCACGGACAAACAGCGCGATTTCTTGCCCCACGGGTCTGCGGAGCAGGAACAAACCCAAGGCGTGGAACTTTTGTCCCACGAGGGTAAGCTTCTTATCGTTCGTCTGTACTTCCATCTACAATGTTCGTCCCGTTTATCGCACTCAGTATGTCTTGCCAGAGCGTTGCAATCCCGTGTCCCTTGACGGCACTTACGCAGAGGGGCTTCTCGGGTAGGGAAAGGCGTTCCTGAATCTGCCTCAGCCCTTTAGCCAGTTCCGACTGGTTTACCTTGTCCCGCTTGCTGGCAATCACCAGCACCGGGCAGCCCGTATTACGGATGCATTCCACCGTCTCGATGTCGGTGGGGGTGCCTCCGTGGCGTATGTCCACCAGGTATACAAGTCCGCGCAGGTCCTTGCACTTTTCCACGTATTCGCGGATAAATTCGGACATCTGGTCGCGCTTCGCGTTGCTCACCTTGGCAAAGCCTACACCAGGTAAATCTACAAGAAAAAACTGGTTGTTGACTTTGAAGAAATTGATTTCGCGGGTCTTTCCGGGGGTAGAACTGACCTTGACCAGCTTTTTTTGCCCCATGAGGGCGTTCATGAGCGATGACTTGCCCACGTTGGAGCGCCCGAGGAAGGCTACCATCGGGAGCCGTTCTTCGGGGAGGCCCTTGAGGCTGACTGCCGCCTTCACGAATTCTGCGGAGGTGACGGTGAAATCGCCGAACTTTACCGGGTTCACAGGCTTACCCTCCCTTCGAAGGCGCGGAGCATGGTTACCTCGTCCACGAACTCGAGGTCGCTGCCCATCGGGATACCGCGGGCAAGGCGCGTACGCTTGACGTTTGTGCCGGCGAGCATGCGGTCTATCATGAGCGACGTGCTGTCGGCCTCCGGGCTAGACCCGAGGGCAAGTACCAGTTCCTCGATGCCCTCGTCCTTGATGCGCGCTACCAGCTGGGGCAGGTGCAGGCTTTCGGGCCCGATTCCATCCAGCGGGGAAATCACGCCGCCGAGCACGAAGTACAGGCCCTTGAATACGCCCGAACGTTCGAACGGCATGATGTCTGAACTTTTTTCCACCACGCAGAGCGACTTGGCTCCTGCGCGCGATGTGCAGGTGGAGCACGTGTCAAGGTCGGTGAACGCGTGGCACTTGGGGCAGGGGTGCACCCTGTCGGCCGCGTTGGTGAGGCTCGTGGCAAAGCGCTCCACGTCGGCCTTCGGTTTGGAAAGCACGTGATAGGCGAGGCGGCGGGCGGTCTTGTGCCCGATACCCGGCAGGTTCGAAAACTCTGCGATCAATGCCTCGAGGCTTTCCGGTTCAACGCTCATGGGCCCACGTATACGCGTCGTTCACACAACGGTTCAACAAGGTGGAAGAAATTTTCAAGTCCTTCAGGAGTACGAGAATCTTCTGCTGGTCGTCCTGCTCGACGGCGTCGGCAAGCTGGAGCAGTTTACCCAGGCGGCCGGAACGCTGGAGCAGCGCCTCGCGGATGTCCTCGTCTGCGCCGGATTCGGTAAGGATGCTTTCGAGCGGGGCTCCGACGAGTGCGTCCATGCGGCTGATGAGCCCGACCATGAATGCCTTTGCGGGCAGGTCGTTGTCGGTGCCGCTCACCACGCGGGCCAGTATCTCGAGGAACTTCGCGCGGTGGCTTGCGTTCTGGAACAGCGGAGAACTCTGTGGCGTCATGCCCATCTCGGGGCGGGCGTACAGCATGAGCATCAGCCATTCCTGGATGTTTCGCATGCCGATCCACACGATGGCGTCGCGCACGTTCGCGATGTTCTGGCTCCTGAACTGCGCGTCGGAGTTCACGAAGCGGAGCAGGTTTGCGGCCACGTCGCCGTATTCCGAGAGGCACTCGCACAGTTCGTCGAGGCTCGGGTGCGTGCGCAGCAGGAGCAATATACGGAGAATTGCCGCGGAGGTCGCGTCAATCTTCTTTCCGGTCACGAGTTCGGGCTTCGCGAAGAAGAACCCCTGGAAGTAGTCGTACCCTGCGGCGAGGCACTTCTTGAAGCTCGCCTTCGTCTCCACCTTCTCGGCGAGAATCTTGATGTTCTTCGCCTTGAAGAACGCGGCGGCTCGCGCCATGTCGTCGTCGCTGTTTTCCACCAGGTCCATCTTCACGTACGAGATGAACGGGTAGAGCGGGGCGCAGCGCTTGAGAAACTCGTCATTGAAGATGAAGTCGTCGAGCGCGATTTCGAACCCGCGGGCGTGGTAGTGCGCGACGGCCTTCACGAGGGCGTCGTCGACTTCCACGTCTTCGAGAACCTCGAGCACAAAGCAGCGCGGGTTCAAGAGCCCGAACAGGTTGTCGAGCAGCATGTCGCGGCTGCAGTTCACAAAAGCCTTGTGGTCGCCGATGAGCTTCGGGAGGCCGATGTTGTTGAGCACGTTCTCGAGGACCTGCGCAGTCGCAAGCATGTCGCTCGCGATAACGGCGGTATCGCTCGTGGGCGAGTCGCGGAACAGAAGTTCGTAGGCGAAAATCTTCCCGTCCCGGTCGAGGATGGGCTGGCGTGCTAGGTAGGCAAGAGAATGCATACTAGATTCGTGCGCTCTTGATACCGAACAGGAGAATGCTGCGGGCGCCAGCGTCCCAGAGCTTGTCCATGATGGAGTTCGCCTCTTCTTGCGGGACCATCGCCTTCACGGAGTACCACTCGCGGCCGTGCAGCTTGGTCACGGTCGGGGCGTCGAGCCCGGGCGTGAGTTCGCATGCCTTCTGCAGGAGTTCTGCCGGGCAGTCGTACTCGATCATCATGTACGACTGGGCCACGAGCTTGCCCTCGATGCGGCGGATAAGCGTGTTGACTTCTTCGAGTTCGGTCTTCTGCGGGTTGCAGAACAGGGCGGCGTTGCTGCGGAACAGCGGGTCGCCCACGATGCGGAGCCCTGCCTGCTTGAGGGTCGTGCCGGTTTCCACCACGTCGACGATGGCGTCTGCCACGCCGAGACTCACGGAGATTTCAACGGCGCCCTCGAGCACCACGAAATCCATCGGCTTCTTGTAGAAGCCTTCCACGATGTTCGGGAAGCTGGTGGCGATGGTCTTGTCCTTCAGTTCGTCGAGGCTCTGCACCGGGCTTTCGTTCGGGACGGCGGCGCACATCTTGGAGGCGCCGAAGGGGAGGTCCAGAACCTTCACCGCGGGGCTCTTCGCTTCGGCGTTGAAGTCGATGCCGGTGATGCCCGCATCGATGATGCCACGGCCCACGTACATCGGGATGTCGCTCGGGCGGAGGAAGAAGAATTCGATTCCGTTCTTGGTATCGAGCTGAGTCAGAGTCTTGTAGGGCTTGGATGCCTTGTAGCCGCAGGCCTTCAGGAGTTCCTGCGTGGGTTCGAAAAGCATGCCCTTGTTCGGGAGAGCTACCTTGATCATAGTTTGGCGTACACCTCTTCGAGAGTTAAGCCCTTTTCGGCCATCATCACGGCCACGTAGTAGAGCACCTGGGAAAGTTCGAGGCACTGCGCGTCGCGGCTTTCGAAGCGGGCGGCCTGCCAGCTTTCGGCGGCTTCTTCCACGAGCTTCTTGCCGATGGCGTGCGGACCCTTCTTGAACAGTTCCGTGGTTCCCTTGCCTTCGGGCATTTCCTTCTTGCGCTGGCACGCCAGTGCGTACATTTCTTCGAACGTCATGATAGACCTCTTTTATGTTTTCTTTTTTCTCGGTAAAAGATAGTTTTTTAGAAGGGGTGCGAAGGCCGCACGGGCCGAAAATCAAGTTATATTTTGAGCGTGAATAAACGAAACAACAAGAGATTTATCGGTATTGCGGTTGCGGTTGCGGCTTGCGTGGTTGCGGCGGTTGTCTTTGCGGTGCTATGCGCTCGGGGGGCTTCCGCCGACGAAGAACCGCACGAGACCAGGCCGCTTTTCGATGTGCTCGACAGCGCGAACATGATGCTCGTGACCCCGGTGGGTCTTGGCGACCATGCGAAGGGCAAGGTGATTAGCGGACGTACCTACCAGAACTTTGTTCAGCTGCTGCGCCTTGCCGATGCGAAGGAAACGCTTCTCGATACCTTCCATACGGAATGTGCGACGGGTGTGCGCATACAGCTCTTTCGCGATACTTTGTCTGTAGCGGAACTGCGCGTCGCCGACAAAATCGGGCGTGTCGGAGACGATATCGGCGTGTGGGAACCCGAGAGACCGGTTGTCATGAGGAAAATAAACCAGTTCATACGTCACCAGGGCGTGAACTTCAGGCCCTGTGCTATCAAGGATTCTTCCACGGATGTGTCGGGTGTGCTGGAAAGCATGATCCTTGAACAGGATACCGCTATCAGGACGCCGCTCTATGAAATTGCCAAGAATGCGGATCGTGCGGAAATCAGCTGGGGATTGTCCTGCACTCGCCCCAGGACAACGGAATTGACGGAGGAACAGCTTCAAGAGTTTATTTCGCTTTTGCAAAATACCAAGAGGGAATCTTTTTCCGGGGGCTGCCTTTGCCTGCCCCGTGTTACGGTCAGGATGTTTCGTGATTCCGTGGAAATCCTGTACCTGGAAAACTTCGGTGATGGCAAAGGTCTCGAAAAGCACCTTCTCGAAAGCGACTTCGGTGCAGGGGGCTTTTGGGAATCCTCGAATCCGCAGGCGGTCAAGGCGTTCTTTGACCGCCTGAAGAAACAGGTGAAGGACTGCAGGCAAAAGCCGGAGATTCCGGTAGAGCGCCCGGTGCTCATTTTAAATCGCTGACGGACGAATCCTTAAACCCGCAGGCGTTCAGGGCGCTCTTTGATCGCATCAGGGCCCCGCTGGAAGAAGCGGAGCGTGGAAAACTCCCGATAGAGACGCCAGTACTGATACTAAAGTGAACCCTACCGAATTCGCAGCTTCTTCTGCTGGTAAATGGACTGCCCGCCGTTGCAGGTGTAAGCCGCTACGCAAACGACAAAGAATGCGGGGAGCATTTCAAATCCGAAAACTTCTGCGCCAATGAGCATCGGGGCAAAGAGCGTGTTGGTCGCAGCCCCGAACACGGCGGCGTACCCGAGGGCCGCGGCAAGCGGGAGCGGGATGCCGACCATTGTCGCGACAAATGTGCCGAATGTCGCCCCGATGGCGAATAGCGGGGTTACCTCGCCGCCCTTGAACCCGACGGCGATGGTCAAAATCGTGAGCGCGAATTTCAGGAACCAGTCAAACGCGTAGATGCCGTTTGTCGCAGTTGCCGCAGACCCCGAGAAAATCATGTCGATGAGATTCGTGCCGAGGCCTGCGTAGCGCCCCTGGAAAAATACGAGAAGCAAAACGCTTATCGCGATGCCACCGATGGCGATTCGCTTGATGGGGTTGGGAAATTTTTTGCTGGCAAACGATTTCGCGAGCGAGAGCGCCTTGGCAAACCCGCCACCTACAATCCCGAAGAGCGCTCCAAGGACCGCAAGTTTCAGGATGAAGTTGATGTCGAGGCCGTAATCGTCCCAGATGCCCGGGAGGTCGGCCGGGAATATGTCGTTCATCGCGACGGCGATGCCTTCCCCGAACATCTGCGATACCTTGCATGCGGCAAATGCGGCGACCGTTGCGGGCAGGAGTGCGGCCAGCTCCAGGTGGCCGGCGAGCAGCACCTCGAGTGCGAGCGCGACTGCTGCGAGCGGGGTCTGAAACAGCCCCGCGAATCCTGCCGCCATGCCTGCGACAAGCAATACGCGGTTCGCGTTCTCGAAATGGAACTTGGTGCTGATGTTGTGCCCGAGAGTGGCGCCAATCTGCATCGCGACGCCTTCGCGGCCGGCACTGCCCCCGAACAGGTGAGTGAGCCACGTGCTCGCCATCACCATCGGAATCATACGGAGCGGAATATTGCTTTCCTTGCCATGGGCGACCGCGAACACCATGTCCATCCCGCGTTCGGTTCCCTTGCCGAACTTCTTGTATGCAAAGGCAATCAATACACCCGCAATCGCGAGTGCCGGAATCCAGTAAAGCGGGTGCGCATCGCGCAGATTGCTGAGATAAAGCAGCCCTGACCCGAAAAATGCGGTAAGCACGCCAACGATGGCGCCAAATACGAGGGCCACCGCCGTAAGGATGGGCGTGGAAAGCCATTTTTGAACAAATTCGCGTGTTTTCGCCTTCATCTGTTCCTTCGCCATCTTCATCATCTGCTCCTTCATCTCGGGAGACATGCCGGCGAACTGTTCCTTGAACTGGTTATACTTTCCAAAATCCCTAAAATTCATGGGTAGACCTCAATTGCGTGTGCAATTTAAAAATTTCGCCTATCCCAAATAATCAAAATTTTATAATTTGTACTACAAAAGGAGGACTTGTGAAAAAGTATCTGTTGCCGTCACTGCTCGTGGCACTTCTCTCTCTTTCTTGTTCAGATGAATCCAGTACCCCTGGGTCTCTTGATTTTCCCGAAGAACTCGAACCATCCAAGGACGCCCCCAAGGACTCTTCCAAGGAAGGCGCTCTCGTGACGATTCTTGCAGGGAGCGTGCAAGGGGAATCGCTCAAGGAAGCAAGTGCTGTGCTGTTTGAGCTTGATAAAAATCTGGTCCAGACGGGGACTGCCATGATGGGGATGCTTGACTCCAAAGACCATTACTCGGTCTCCACTACCGGCTTCACTTCCCCGTATGCAGAACTCATCGTGTCCGGCAAGTCCGTGCAGCCCTGTTCCGGCAAGGAAGTTGATTCCAAGATATCGGTCATTGTCGACCTGTCCAAGGATTCTACCGTAAACTTGAACCTGTTCTCTTACTTTTTTTCGGAACGGTTGAAGGAACTCGTGAAGAACAGTAATATGGAAATTTTGAAGGCCTGGGAACAGGCCGAAAAGGAAGTGCGTACGCTCTTTGCCTTGCCCGAAGGTGACGTGGCTCTTGAAGCGTTTGCCGCCTCTGCGCTTATGGATCGTCTTGGAGAAAGGGCTATCGCGAAGAGCGCTCCTCAGTGGCGCAGCGAACTTGCCGAAACCTTCTCGCATGGCGGTGATTTTACCAAGAACGATACTATCCGCGTTATTGGCGGGGTTGCTCTCTTCTATGACATTTCTGCAGGCGAACTGGATTGGTGCCGCGACATCAAGAATAAAGTCTTTGAAAAAAAGGCGGTCCAGGCCTACATGCACACCCTTTGGCTTTCGATACTTGACGCGGAAGAATGTACGGAAGAACGGCAGGGCGAAATCCACCCGGTATTTGACCCGAAGAAATCGCTCACTTACGTGCAGGAGAGTTTTCCCGTCTATAAGTGTGACTCGGGAGCGTGGCACTATGCGTTCGGTTACGAGAGGATGAATGTTACGGATACGGCCGGTCGGGTCGACGGGGACTATCTCAGGCGGGAGGGCTACTCCTATGTCTATGACGAGGTAACAGGATGGCGGTATGCGGATCCTTCCGAGGACCAGTACAAGTCCGGTTGCACAAAGTCCCGCGAAGGGATTTACCTTTCGACTGCGGTATGCATGGGCGGGAGTTGGGTCTCGGTTCCCGAATCGACTTCGGATACCCAAGGTCTTGAATGCGTCGCGGATGACTCGCTGGTCTATGGCCGGTTTACACATGCGGCTTATGTGTGTGAAGGCGGTTCTTTTTACAAGGTTACGGAAATGGACGAGAAGCTTGGCCGCTACTGCACCAAGAAGACCCTCGGCGATACCGCGTATGCCGGGCTCACGCCCTTCCTTTGCAGGGATGACTGGACGCTTATCCCGCCGGATTCCCTGGACGAATGGCTGAAGGATTCCCGTGACGGAAACAGCTACCCGATCGTGCGCATGGGTAGCCAGCGCTGGATGGGCGCGAACCTCAAGTATGTGGATTCGACTGCGAGCCCGAACCTCGCGGGCAATCTCTGGAGGCCTGCGTTCTACTCCTGGACTGCGGCGATGGACCTGCCCGAAGGCACAGACCCTGCTACATACGAGTTCACGTTGCCGCACAGGGGCATTTGCCCCGAGGGATGGCACATGCCTACCAAGGCGGAATGGGATTCCCTCTTCGCGTTTGCCAAAGAGTTTGGCCCGCAGGGCAAGCTCGCGCATAGCCTGATGGGAGGTATCTCGTGGGGCGTCGTGAGCGATGCGATGAAACCCCTTGATACCTTCGGGTTCAACGTTGTCGCTACGGGCCGTCGCGAACTGGACGGAGCGTACAAGAACGACGCGTCGCATGCCTATTTCTGGTTCGTGACTCAGGAAGAGAACAAGTACCAGTACTACTACCTGTGGAACTCGAAGGAAGATGTCTTTGTGGGTAAGTCCGCTGGGCCTGACCTGGGCATAAGCGTACGTTGTGTGGAAGATGCCAAGTAGGGAGGATTGAATATGAAGAAGAGTTTCTTTGCATGTATTAGTTTGTCGCTTTTCACCGCGGCGGCGCTTTCCGCCTGTTCCGGCGATTCTGCTTCCACGAAGGTTCTCGACAATCCCGAGACTCCCGAGAATCCAGATAATCCGGAAAAGACTTCGTTCTACGCCGGATCTGTCAGTGGCAGCGTCGAAGGCGAAAAGTACCTTGATAGTGCGAAGGTAGAATTGTTTGAACTTTCGGACGACATGGAACGGACTGGCAAGTCGGTTACCGGAGATATCGATGCCGCGGGGAACTATACGGTTGTCGCAGATTCGTTCACCTCCCCGTATGCGGAGATTGTCATATCCGGGATGGCCAAGTGGCCCTGCATGCGGCGTGAATACAAGTCGTCGATTTCTAGCGTTGTCGATCTCGCGAAGGATTCTTCCGTGAACCTGAACATGTTTACCGACCT
Organism: Fibrobacter sp. UWCM; assembly: GCF_900129735.1. Taxonomy (NCBI): domain Bacteria; kingdom Pseudomonadati; phylum Fibrobacterota; class Fibrobacteria; order Fibrobacterales; family Fibrobacteraceae; genus Fibrobacter; species Fibrobacter sp. UWCM. The sequence goes on from NZ_FQWR01000007.1 coordinate 63,644, forward strand.
CGCATCCGCGAAGGCGAAAAAGCTCGTGAAGGACAAGGGCGAGACTTTTGCGGAAGCCTGGGAACAGGCGGAGAAGGACGTGCGCAAGTGGTTCGCGCTTGGGAGCGATAGCCCGTCGCTCAAGTCTCTCCACATTGACGGCAGCAACCGCTCGGTGGAACTGCTTACGGCAACGGTGTTGCTCGAGAAATTTTTCCCGACAACAACTGCGCTGGACTTTGGCGAAATCCGCCAGGGCGCATCTAGCCTCTTTGCAACGTTGGACAACCTTTCGGATGACGAGATTTTCTATTCGCTAGGGTTCCTCGCGTATGCGATTGACTTGGATTATGGTCGCGGTCAATGGTGTATGGATGGGTCGGATTTCTATCCGGAATCTAGCGAATTCCGGACGTATGCGCACTTGCTCTGGCTGTCTCTCATGGGCGAAACGGAATGTTCCGTCGACTTGAAGGATTCCGTGCACAAAACAAAATTTGCCGTAACTAATTCTGCCGTGCGAGTGCCGAAGTATTACACCTGCGATGGCACAAAGTGGAAATTTGCCGGGATAGAAAGCATGCCGCTGCGTTACCCCGATGCCGAGGACGGCCTGTTCGTGTACGACGAACTTGGTAAGGCTTACGTGTTCGACAAGGATAGCGGCTGGCGCTATGTTACAAAGGCGGAACTCGACCTGGAAGTGGGTTGTATCAAGTCCCGCAAGGGCAAGATTGAAGACGCGTATTTCTGCTCTGACTCCGGCTGGGTAAAAATGCCCAAGCTCGACCAGAATCTCGGAGCCTTCTGCAACAGTGATACCCGCGGCGATACCGTGCACGTCGGGTATTCTTCCTTCGTTTGCGACAGTGCCTGGAAGGTCATCCCTGCCGACACGCTGGATGAATGGGTCGAGGACCCGCGCGACGGCAAGTCGTACCTGATTGTACCCATGGGGAGCCAGCGCTGGATGGGCGCGAACCTCAGGTACAGGGATTCCGTAAAGACGCCGAACCTGGCCAGCAACACCTGGTGCTTCGAGAACTGGGAATCGTACTGCTCCGGGCCCTACGGCGTGTTGTATTCCTGGACTGCGGCGATGGACTTGCCCGATGACATCAAGGCCGATACCGTGAAACTCAAGCTGCCGCACAGGGGTATTTGCCCCGAGGGCTGGCACGTGCCCTCCAAGGCGGACTGGGACACGCTTTTTGCCTTTGTCGAGAAGTACGGCCCCGAAGGGAAACTCGCCCTCACGTTGATGGGCAAAAAGGACTGGGCCGGCGGTGCGCATACGCCGACGCTGAACACGTTCGGGTTTGACGCGCTCCCGTCGGGCCGTCGCAAGGTGGACGGAACTTACGAGGGTGAATACCGGAATGCCTATTTCTGGTACACTGCCGAAACATTCAAGAAACTGCCGTATTACTACATGACATACGCTGAGCCCGATATCGGTGAAAGTTCGTTCGGCGATACGGACTGGGGTGCCGCTGTGCGTTGTGTGGAAGATGCAAAGTAGGTGAAGTACATGACGAATTTACAGAACAAGGTCTTGCCGCTCGTGGCAGTGATTTTACTTTGTCTGGGGGCCTGCTCAAAGTCGGGCGACGTGACCTCCGAAATCGACGACCCGAACAAGGATGCCGACAAGCAGGTGTCCGAGCAGGTGCCCGCCCGTAGCATCAGGGCTTGGTCCGAACTTTCTTTTTCGGGCCAGACGGCCTCGGTGCATGTCTTGGAACTGGATTCCCTGCTGAACGAGACGGGGCGAGAATTCAGTATGGAGAAGGAAGAGGGTAAGGGATTTTTTGTTGATTCCATCCCGCTGAGGGGGGACTATGCCTTACTGCGTTCCGAGAATTTCGAGATTCGGTACATCCGTGTACCCGGTGCGGAATACAAGCCCGACAGGAAGCTGTCCTTCGACATACTGGTAGACCTTTCGGATACGGTACCGGCGTTCATATCGCTTGCGGGGCATTTCGTGACCGGTCGTGCGCGTTTCCTTGTGGCGCAGGGCGTTTCTCCCGATTCTGCGGTGAGGCTCGCGAATACTGAACTGCTCAACGTGTTCTCTTTCGTTTCTGATTCCGTAGGGAACGAATCGATACTTTCGTCCGCAAATTATTCCGATGCGAATGAAGCGGCGTATGTCATCCAGAAGGCCTTTGAACCGTTCATTCCGGCGGAAATGTACGACGACGTGAAGTCTGCGTTCGAAGAAGCCTTTTTCTCGACAGGCTCTTTCACGTATTTCGACGTGTTTACCGGCGCTGCGGACAATCTTGCAGATTCCTCCCTGCACAGCTCGTTTATTTACGGTTACGATGACGGAACAATAGAAAAGCGCGTTGTCGCCGGGGAAATTTTTAGGCGGCAGTTCTTCGCGAAGATCCTCGGCCTGGGGGCCTGCAAAAAGGACAACCTTTGTGAAATCAGGACGCTGAAGGATTCCCTGAGTAGGTTCGACGGTGGCGAGTTCGTCTGCGATTCGCTCGGCTGGCACATTTCTTCGAAAGTGTTACGCAATACCTGCACTTACGGGCCTGCGAAAGGCTACGAGATGCGCAGGGGTGCGCTCGATACCACCGAGTGGTTCTATTATCACGATTTTTTCGAGAGGTGGCAGGAATGCGATGAAATAGAAAGCGTCATAGGCATGTGCTACGAGGAACGTGAGGGCGAATACGGAGCCATAAACGACAGTGCCTTCTACTATTGCTATAACCGCTTGTGGCTGGATGTCCCGCGTGACGAGTACTACGCGAATTTTATCAAGTGCGATTCTGCCGAGAGGTACATCACATTTGCGAGCGATTCCACGACTCCCTTCTACTGCGAGTACGGTACCCTGCGTTCCTTGACGGATGCTGAACGCACCTTGTATTACAACACGAACGGCCTCAAGTGCGATACCGTGCCCGACTTGATGCTGGGTAACGATTCCGTGACCAAGTATGTGTGCGATGCGGGCCACCTGCGCACTGTAACTGACCTGGAGGCGAAGGCGAATCGCGGCTGCACGAGTTACAATTACGACGAAATCGCGAAGATTGAATACTCGATCTACCGTTGCCGTGGGCAGTGGAAGTACTACAAGGATTCGCTCTACCGCGATACGGTTACCGATGCTCGTGACGGGCAGAAGTACCCGCTTATCGGCATGGGTTCGCAACTCTGGTTTGCGGCCAACCTGAATTATGCGACCGACAGTAGCTGGTGCTTTAACGAGTCGGCTGAAAATTGCGACAAGTATGGTCGCCTGTACCGCCTGGCCGAGGCCGCGGCAGTCAAGGAGGATTCGCTCCTGTGCCCCAAGGGGTTCCATGTGCCGGACAAGGACGAGTTCGAGGCGTTCACCGATTTTGTGTCGCAGTGGCGCCCTTCGGGCGAATCGCTTTCTCCGGTGCTTAAGAGCAAGGCTTCCGGTGGCAATGACTACTTCGGGTTTAATGCGGTGATTCCGGGTTCGCTGGGCTCGGAAGGCTATGCCGGTGGAGCCTTGTACATGTGTTCGAAGGGGCTGCCTACGGCGAATTCCGTGCGCCGCTGGCGCCTGGCTACGGACCTCTCTTTCACCTACGACACAGTATCGAAAACAGCAACCTGCTATATCCGCTGCCTAAGCGATTAGGGCGGGGGTCGTACGACGCCCCTCCCTAAGACCCTCCTGACGCGCGCATAATAACCTAGAGGAGGGATATGGGTTTGGGGTAGGGGCGATTAAGTGCACGGGCACACCTTCGGTGTGCCTGGATTTTAAAAGAATTGCTGGAAGGGAATGTTTTACATAAAATGTAAAAGAAAGAGATATATTTTACATAAAATGTAAAACATACTAATGCTTGATTTTCATTTATTTTCCGAGAAATTGGTGATTTTTATAAAATTTCGCAATTTTTAACAAATTTTGTAAAAATGGCACGTTCTTTGCATTATAGGGGCAAAAATAGTGTAAAAGGACGTCTTTATGGAATTTTCAAAGTGGACCGGGCTGGGCAACGATTTCGTGCTGCTGGAGCCGGGTCAGAAGGTAGAGTTCGGGCCCGCATTTGAGAGTGAGGTCGTTCGCCTCTGTGACCGCCGTTTTGGCATAGGTGCCGATGGTGTGGTTATCGTGACGCCGATGGATGCCGAGGGTTGCCTGGTGCTTGGCGATGCGGGTGTCGGCGCAAACGTGGGGCCGGCATCCGGTTCCGTTCCGAACGGCGTGGATTTCGAGATGCGCATATTCAATGCCGACGGTTCGGAGGCGGCGATGTGCGGTAACGCTACCCGCTGTGTCGCGAAGTTCATCGTGAGCCGCGGGCTTGCAAAGCCGGGTCAGAAAGTTTTCAACCTGCACACAAGAAGCGGGCTCGTGAAGCCTGCGCTCCTGGACGATGGCCGCGTGTGCGTCGACATGGGGAACCCGAGGGATTTTCTCGGGAGCATCAAGCTTACGGCGGACTGCTATGACTTTACCGCGGAGACGGTTTCGATGGGGAACCCGCACGCGGTTATTTTCGTGGACGACATCGAGAAGATTCAGCTGGAAGACTGGGGGCGCGTGCTCGAATGCGACAGGCAGTTCCCGGACCGCTGCAACATTGAATTCGCGCAGGTTTTGCCAGCAGTTCAGGGGGCGCCCACCCAAATCCGCATGCGGGTTTGGGAACGGGGTTGCGGCGTCACCATGGCCTGTGGAACCGGGAGCTGCGCAACCCTCGTTGCGGCCCAGCGCACGGGCCGCGTGGGCGTAGAAGCCGACGTGATTCTCGACGGCGGAACGCTCCACATCAAGCACGAAAACGATGGCCCGGTTCTCATGACCGGCCCCGCACAGGAAGTATTCAGAGGAGTAATTTGAATGTGTGATGTGTAATGTGAAATGTTTAATGAATAATCTCTCATTTGACATTTCACATTTCACGCTTCACATTTGCCTCACCCCACATCTCACATCCCACATTTCACATTAATTATGAGTGATTCCTACATAAATACAAACTACGACTTGCTGCCAGGTAGCTACCTGTTTTCTACCATCGCAAAGAAGATTTCCGAATACCAGGCAAAGAAGCCCGATGCCGACATCGTGCGCCTGGGTATCGGCGACGTGACTACGCCGCTTATCCCTGAGGTCATCAAGGCCATGCACAAGGCTGTTGACGAGATGGCCGAGAAGGGGAGTTTCCGCGGGTATGGGCCCGAGCAGGGCTACGACTTTTTGCGCAAGGCGATTGTCGCGGGCGAGTACACCTCCCGCGGTATCGAGATGGATCCGGACGATATCTTCGTGAGTGACGGTTCCAAGTGCGATGTTGCGAACATCCAGGAACTTTTTACAGAAAATGTAAAAATTGCCATCCCGGACCCTGTCTATCCGGTCTATCTGGACTCGAACGTGATGGCAGGGCGCGCCGGCGTGTTGCAAGATGACGGACATTTTTCTAAGGTCACCTACCTTGCATCGACAGCGGAAAACAACTTCCAGCCCGACCTGCCCAAGAACCCGGTGCAGATGATTTACTTGTGCAGCCCGAACAACCCGACGGGTACGGTGCTCAGCCGCGAGACGCTCCAGAAGTTTGTGGACTACGCGAATGAGAACGGCGCGATAATACTCTTCGACGGCGCCTACAACTGCTATATCCAGGACGAGAGTCTCCCGCATTCCATCTTCGAGATTCCGGGTGCCCGCACCTGCGCCATCGAGTTTAGGAGCTTCAGCAAGACTGCCGGATTTACCGGCGTGCGTTGCGCCTACACGGTCATCCCCCACGAACTTTCGAAACTCCATTCCATGTGGAACCGCCGCCAGTGCACCAAGTTCAACGGCGTGAGCTACGTGACCCAGCGAGCCGCCGAGGCCATTTACAGCCCGGTAGGCTGGCAGCAGACGAAGGCCGTTATTGCGGGCTACATGAAGACCGCGGGCGTTATCCGCAAGGAACTTGCCGCGGCGGGCTACACGGTGTTCGGCGGCGAGCATGCCCCGTACATCTGGTGGAAGATTCCTGACGGCGAAAAGTCCTTCGACTTCTTCGACCGCCTGCTTGCCACCTGCGAAGTCGTGGGCACCCCCGGCAGCGGCTTTGGCCCCTGCGGCGAGGGGTACTTCCGCCTGACCGCCTTCGGCGACTACGAACGCACCTGCGAGGCCCTCAAGAGAATCCGGCAAAAATTGTAGGAATTGCTATCTTATGTCACATATGTCAACACCCATAGGTCCAGAAATCTCGGTTATCCAAAAGATTAGCGTTGCGATTATTCACGAACGCAACGTGGAGAAGTTGTTGGAAAACGTTCTTGGTATTCTGGAAACGGAACTCGGCATGTTGCGCGGCACGTTTGCGCTCCTGTTCGGCGACACCCTCAAGATTGAAGCCTCGCGCGGTCTTGACGAATCCGAAAAACAGAAAGGCCTGTACCGCATGGGCGAGGGCATTACGGGCCATGTTGCCGAACGCGGTGTGAGTCACGTGATTCCTGACCTGCGCAAGGATTCCCGCTTCTTGAACCGCACGGGGAGCCGCCATTACGACTTTCAGGTGGCGTTCATCTGCGTGCCACTCATTCACGATGGAGAGGTTATCGGAACGCTATCAATCGACCGCCCCGTGGACGGCACGACTGACCTGGACCGCGACGTTGCCCTGCTCGAGATTATCGCGAACATCACGGGCGATGCGGCGAACGAATGCCTCGAGATGCACAAGGAGCACGAGGCCATGCTCGAGGAGAACCGCAAACTCCGCGACATGCTCTCGAACAACCCGGGCGACCTCGTGGGCAACTGCAGCGAGATGCGCCATGTGTACGAGCAGGTGCGCCAGGTGGCCCCGAGCGATGCGACCGTGCTTATCCGTGGCGGTAGCGGTACGGGTAAGGAAATGATTGCCCGCGCGATTGTGAACTTGTCTGCAAGGAAGGATAAGCCTTTTATTACTCTCAACTGCGCGGCTCTTCCGGAAAACCTTGTGGAAAGCGAACTCTTTGGCCACGAGAAGGGCGCGTTTACGGGCGCGGTGAATCGCCGCATTGGCCGTGCCGAAGCGGCAAATGGCGGTACGCTGTTCCTTGACGAAATTGGCGACCTTACGATGCAGACCCAGGTGAAACTCCTGCGTTTTTTGCAGGAACGTACCTTCAGCCGTGTGGGCAGTAACGAGGAACTCCGTTCCGACGTGCGATTCCTTGCGGCGACAAGCCGTAACCTCGAGGAACTCATCGCGCAGGGCAAGTTCCGCGAAGACTTGTTCTACCGCCTGAACATCTTCCCGATATCGATGCCCGACCTGGCAAAGCGCAAGTCCGATATCATTTTGCTTGCGGAACATTTTATCGAGAAGATGAACCTGCGCTACGGCAAGAAAATCGTGCGTCTTTCTACGACTGCGATTAACCTGCTGATGAGCTACCACTGGCCGGGCAACGTGCGCGAACTCGAAAACTGCATGGAACGTGCTGTACTTACTGCGACGGACGATTGCGTGCACAGTTACAACTTGCCGCCTTCGCTCCAGACGAGCCTGAGTACGGGCAACGTGGCGCGCTTTGGCGAAAAGAACGCGACGCTCGAGGTTCTCATGGAAAACTACGAGCGCGAAATAATTACCGAGGCAATAAAAAGCAACGACGGAAATATTTCCGCCGCTGGCCGTGATCTCGGGGTTTCCCCGCGTATGATGAACTACCGCATGAATAAGCTCGGAATCAAGTCCGGCCGCTAGCGGCTAGATTCCGGTTATTCTGTGTACTTCTTGATAAGGCGAATCATCAGGTCGGCGAGTTTTTCCACTTCGTGGTCACCGACGCTGGCATCGATATGGTCGTTGCCGATTCCGCTGTCGTTGGTGATGAACACGTACGTGCCGCCCGTTGCGACTTCAAAGAAGCGCAGCATGAATTCCGTATCCTTGTCGACACCGCTTGCCGCCACCGGGATAATCTTGATACCGTTTTTCGCGAATTCCTTGATGGATTTTTGCAGGCTTTCGATTACGTCGCTCTCGTGGTGCGCGGGTGCATCGAGGATGAGGAACGCGATGCGTGCACGTGCGGATTCGTTCCACGAGAGGTCCTGCAGTGCAGATTCTAGCGCGGAGTGGACTGCTTCGGGGTAGTCGCCGCCGCCGTTTGCGTACTGCTTGGAAATGTATTCGCGGGTCGTGGTGACGTCGCTGGCGAAATTCTGACCGCGTGTGATATATGAATCGGTCTGGTCGCGGTAGAAAAGCGCCGCCGTGCGCAGATTCACATTGTTGCCGGTGCTGGCGTGGTCGATGATGTATTCGAGGTCGGACTTGAGGAAGGCAATCTCGTCGCCCATAGACCCCGTGGCGTCCACGATGAACGCGATGTCTGCAGAGGCTTCGGCCTTCTTGGCGTCGCTCGTGATGATGTTGACATTGATGGTTTCGTCGTCCTTGCTGGTCACCTTGACTGCTGCTTCAGAAACCTTGCCGTCGACCTTCAGCGAGAATTCTTCTTCTCCTGTGGCCTGTGCGTCGTTGCTGAACAAACTTGCCCAGCAGTAAGCGAACCCGGAGTTGTCGGTCTTGGTGGAGAATTCCACCTTGTCGCCCTTGAGGAGTTCTACACGCACGTTCGCGATGCCCGACTCGCTGCCGTCTATGACCTTCACGGCAACTAGTTTGTTCGGGAAAAATTCCCAGTAATCCGGCATGGTCTCGTAGCTGTTGCTGTCGAGCTTTTCGATCCAGGTGTTCCAATTGTCCAGGTCGTTCCACTCGCCGGCCGTGAGCAGGCCCGACATCCTTTCGTTTGAAACTCCGCCCCAGTGCCCTTCGATGTCTCCAGGCTCTCCAAGATCGAGGCTAGGTTCAGCAACATCAAAAGAGTTCTTCGCGTCGGTCGAGGGCGCGGCTCCGGCAATATCCGCATCCCTGGATGAGAAATCCGATGTAATTGATTCGCTTATCTCGCCGCCCCACTCATATTCTTTACCGGTGCCGGGAGTCTCGAATGTGTTGACGGTCTCCTTGCCTGCGATTACGGAGCCGTGATCGTCATCGTTGCCGGTAATTGCGTTGCTGGTGCTGTCGTCGCTGCATGCGGCACACAACAACGTGAATGCTGTTGTCAGTATGGGTAGGATTTTCGTTTTCATAAGGCTTCTCCTTCTTGCGTTTTTTATAAATATACCTTGCTTATGAAACAAAATCAATGATTTTAAAGCAAAAATTGTGTTTTCATTTTTGAAAAATTGATAAAAATGCCTTTGTATGAAACGGTGCGTTTCATATACCGGCGAAGGGGGCGCCTATTCCCCCAGCACGTGCCGGAGCGTGTCGAGGAAAAGTTCGCCTGCCCGCGTGAACTGCTGGCCCCGCCGCCAAATGATGTACATGTTGGTGGTGAGCTCGGGCATGAGCGGCCTGAAACACAGGCGCGAACTGCGGCTCGTATCTACAAGGCCGTCGAAAGTGAGCAAGTAGCCCGTGCCCTCTTTGGCAAGCACCGAACCATTGTACGAAAGATCCAGCCCCACAATCACGTTCAGCTTCGAAATATCGTCGCCGAACCATTTCGGCAAATCCGCCACCATCGCCTGGCGCGACGCCAACAGCGGCTTGTCGAGCAAATCCTTCGGCTCGATGAAATCCCGCTTGGCCAGAGGGTCGTCGCGACGCATCACCACGCCCCAGCGGTCCACCGAACGCACCGCAAGGCAGTTGTACTTTTCCAAATCGACGTTATCTACAACCACCGCGAAATCAAAAATGCCCTTGTCCAGCTTTTCCAGGGCGCGCTCGCTGTCGCCCGAATATAAGTTGTACTTAATCTTCGGATAGTCGTCCCGGAGAATCCCGATGCACTTCGAAAGAAAATTCACGTTCCGCGATTCCGCGCAGGCAATGGCAATTTCACCCACCACCTCGTCTTCCTTCAGCGACTTGAAATCCTGCACTGTCCTGTCGGCCATCGAAAGGATATCCTCCGCACGCTCCCGCAAGAGTTCCCCCGCAGGCGTCAGCCGAATCGCGTAATTCGTGCGCTCGAAAAGCTTCTCGCCCAGTTCCTCCTCCAGCTCCTTGAGCTGGCGACTCACCGTCGGCTGCGTCACGCAAAGATTATCCGCCGCGCGCGAGACATTCCCCAATCGCGCCGCCTCCAGAAAATACCGCAAAACTCGAAGTTCCATACCTGAAAACTAATAAAATTCAAGCCCCGCGGGTATGAATTTGTAAAAATAATGCCCGAAAGGAATAACTGATTGATTTGACGGGGGAAGCCTCCCCCTGCTTGCAGCCGCCTTGTCCGCGTGTCCTGCTGATTGTCATCCCCGCGATTTCTCTCGTCAACCTCGCGTCTTTTCTCGTCATCCTCGCGATTTCTCTCGTCATCCTCGCGTAGGCGAGGATCTTTTCTGCGCGTCCAAGCCGTCTTCCAGCACCCCCTCTGCGGGCGCTCGCCGCCCCGCAACGCCCCGGCTTACCCCGCCCGCCCGCCCAAATGTCATGCCCCAGTCATCCTGGAGCCGCAATGCGGCGATAGGATCCACTCTGCATCTCCATTCCAAGCGTCATCCCCGCGTCTTTTCTCGTCATCCTCGCGTAGGCGGGCGGACAGCACTTAACAACTTGTTGTTTAGTGCGCATGGCCACCAAGGTGGGGATCTTCCTCTCGCATATTTATATATATTTCCCACAGACATAGCCCGTGACTTTTCAAGGACCCTGAGCCTGCCGAAGGGCCGGCCCAACCTTGATAGAAGCCATGGGCGACCGGAAATTTTGAGATTCGTCTCTTATTCTAGCTACTGAAATCTGGAACATTTCAATAGACCGCTAGGAGTAAGACGAACGCTCACGCCCGCATTGGGCGTGGGTCGTTTGTGCTTATATGCGGTCGGCTTGTTCCAGAGCCTCAGTAGCGTAAGCCTACGACTCCACGCCTTTTTTGTTTATGGAAATGTGTGGAATGTCATTCTGGAGCGAAGCCGTTAGGCGTAGCGATAGAATCCATTGCTTAATCATGGCTTAGAATGGAACGGCTCTCGCAACGCTGGAGCCACCATGGCCGATTTGGACAAGAGCAAGATTCAAGCCGTCGCACAATACATCGACGAGGTTTCCAAGCAGTTTTCTACGGGCAAGGCGACAGAGCACAGCTACCGCCCGGCACTTGCGAAACTCCTTGGCGACTTGCTCCCCAAATTCACCATCACCAACGAACCGAGCCGCATCCAGTGCGGAGCTCCGGACTACATTATCGCGAAAGGGAAAGGTGCAACATCCATTCCTGTTGCCTTCGTAGAGGCTAAGGACATTGGCGATAGCGACCTGGATGGCAACCGTCAGCACAAGGAACAGTTCAACCGCTACAAGAACTCACTAGACCATATCCTTTTCACGGATTACCTTGATTTTCATCTTTATGAAAACGGCGAATTCATCAATAGCATTCGTATTGCGGAAATCAAAGGAAATAAGATTGCGCTGATAGACACCAATGTCCCGATGTTTTTGGAAATGGTGGTGCACCTCGCGGAATCAACACCGCAAAAAATTACGAGTTCTACAAAATTGGCGCAGATGATGGCCGCCAAGGCGCGACTCCTTGCCGAAGTGATTGAAAAGACTCTCGAAACTGATAGCGAAAAGACAGGTGAACTGGCGGGGCAATGGAAGTCTTTCCAGAAGGTATTGATTCACGATTTGACGGAGCGGCAATTTGCCGATATTTACGCCCAGACGATTTGCTATGGAATGTTTGCCGCGAGATTGCACGATGATACTCCCGACACTTTCAGTCGTGAAGAGGCCGCGACCCTTATTCCCAAGACGAACCCGTTCTTGCGCAAAGTTTTCCAGAATGTTGCCGCATTCGATGTAGATACCAGCATCGCATGGATTGTAGATGACCTGGCAGAAACATTCCGAGTGACGGACATGTCGAAGGTCATGAAGAATTTTGGAAAGGCTACTGGTCAGGCCGATCCGATGATTCATTTCTATGAAGATTTTCTGCGCTATTATGACCCAAAGCAGAAAAAGGCTTGCGGCGTTTATTACACGCCTGAACCCGTTGTCCACTTTATCGTCAATGCCGTTGATGAAATTCTGAAATCCCGATTCAATTTGAGTGATGGTCTCGCCGACACAAGCAAGGTGGCGATTCGCCAAACTTCAAACCTATATACGGACAATCGCACCAAAGACCACAAGAAATACGAAACGCGAGAATACCATAAAGTCCAAATTCTTGATCCTGCAACTGGAACGGGAACATTTCTTGCCGAAGTGGTCCGCAAGATATATTCCGGCATGGAGAACCAGAAGGGCGCTTGGCAAAACTATGTGGAAGAACACCTAATCCCGCGGCTAAATGGTTTTGAATTCATGATGGCTCCGTATGCCGTTGCGCACTTGAAATTGGACATAGTGTTAGCGCAGACAGGTTACAAGGCAAAACAGAACAAGCGACTCCGCATATTCCTTACCAATTCCCTCGAAGAATGTGACCAGGACACGGGAACGCTGTTTGCACAATGGCTTGCACAGGAAGCGAGCGAGGCGAACCTTGTCAAACGTGATACACCCGTAATGGTGATGATTGGTAATCCGCCGTATAGCAATAGTAGTTCTAATAAAAGTAAATGGATTTTGGACCTTCTGAAAATATATAAACAAAATCTAAATGAGAAAAAAATAAATCTTGATGATGATTATATTAAATTCATTCGTTTAGGACAACACTATGTAGAAAAGAATGGTGAAGGAATTCTTGCCTATATTTCAAACAACAGTTTCATTGATGGAATAACGCATCGGCAAATGAGACATTCATTGATGGATACTTTTGATGAAATCTACATTCTTGATTTACATGGAAGCCAAAAGAAGGGAGAAACTATTCAAAAAAATGACGAGAATGTCTTTGATATTACTTTAGGCGTAAGCATTAATATCTTTGTTAAGAGAAAACAGAGTGTCATCCTGAGCGATGCCCGCAAGGGCGAAGTCGAAGGATCTCTAGCCAGAGTATATCACTACGAGCTCTTCGGCAAACGCTATGAAAAATATGCATTTTTGACCAAAACATCGTTCAGCGATATTCCTTGGAAAGAACTTTCTCCACACACACCGCAATTTTTCTTTGTACCTAAAGATTTTTCTGTGCAGGAAGAATATAAAAAGGGGTTTAAATTATCTGAATTAATAATTAACTATAATTCAGGTGTTCAAACAAAAAGAGATTATTTGAATATTTTTTATCAAAAAAAAGATGCTGATTCTTTGAAGAATGATTTTGTTAATATGCCTATTCAAGAATTACAAAAAAAGTATCATGTGAAAGATGGAAGAGATTGGCAACTTGACTTGGCTAAAAATGATTTAATAAAAAATAAAGTTCTAACGAATGAAATTGATTATAGACCATTTGACATTAGGTTTACAAATTACACTGGAAAAACAAAAGGGATAATGGGTTATCCAAGATATAAAACAAACTTTAATATTATTCAAAAAGAAAATATTTCTCTTGTTATATGTCGACAATTAAGTACGTTTGATTTTCAACATATTTTTGTGACGACGCATATTTCGGATTTAAATTCTATATCTTTGCAGTCGAAGGAACAGTCTTATGTTTTCCCTCTCTACCTTTACCCAACAGAAGGTGAGGAAAAACTTGGTGAAACTCGCAAGCCCAACCTAGACGAAAAAATCTGGAGTAAAATAGACAAGTGCTCCAAACTCAAAACGACTCCGGAACAAGTCTTCGATTACATCTATGGCGTTCTCCATACACCGTTTTATCGTGAAAAATACAAGGAATTCCTGAAAATCGATTTTCCGCGTATTCCTTATCCCGAAAGCAAAGCGGATTTCGAACGCGTCGTTTCCATTGGCAACAAGCTCCGCAAATTGCATCTGATGGAAGAAATTCCTCCGCAGGCGACATCCTTCGACATCGAAGGCGATAACGCCGTAACGGAATTGCGCTTTGAAAAAGAAAAAGTCTACATTAACAAGACTCAATATTTCGGCAACGTTCCTGAACTAGCCTGGAACTTCTACATCGGTGGCTACCAACCCGCGCAGAAGTGGCTTAAGGACCGCAAGAACCGCACCCTTACCTACGACGACATCTCGCATTACCGCAAAATCATCGCTATCCTTATCGAAACCCACAATTTGATGCAAGAACTCGATAAAAAAGCGTAATTACTTTTTTGTCAAAACCTCTTGACAACCGCCATTTAGTAATTTATATTTAGTGCACAAGTGTGTAGAAAGCAGCTTTTCGCGCACGGTGTAAAACAATCAAAGCCCCGCCTTTTTATGCATGTAGGCGGAGGGAGGAAAGATGAATACTAGCCAAACAAGGCCTGAAAATGTTATATTGCCATCAAGCAATATGATGTACCCCTTCATGACACTTGACGACAACGCGGAAATTGTCCATTCCGAAATGGGCAAGGATGGCCGCGTTAAGGTGTACATCGAAAAGCCCGACGCAAAAGACGGCTTCCATCGGGCGACATGCTATTTACCCTCCTATACATGGGAAGATATATTCGGTTTTTCAGATGAGGAAATCGATCGCTATAAGAAGGTGATTGAATCTACGGCTCATTTGATAATGGAATTCTCTCAGAAAGGTGGGTTCAGCAATGCCGCAAATCTTTAAGATAGGATCTTTCTGGGTTTATTTCTGGTCCAACGAAGGTGTTCCTCTGGAACCGGTACATGTCTTGCAAAATATTCTTCGGATTATTGAAGCTCGTCATGAGGAAGTTGTTGCGAAATGGATTGCCCATTTCAACGAAATATCGTATTTCTGCTAGAAAGTACTAAAAGGATATGAATCGGAAGTAATCTCAGCATGTAAGGTTTCCTTACTAACTAAAGATGTCAACAAAAATGCCCCGCCTTTTTATGCATGTAGGCGGAAAAGCATGCAAGGCGAACGAAGCAAAATCAAACTTGTTTGATTTTGTTTCTCTTCAGTATACCATTTTGCATTTTTTGCAAATTACAAATTCGGGCAAACCTGTCGGAAATTCCGACAGGTTCAAATCAAGAGCTTCCACAAGGTCTTTGTTGTTCATAGTATTGAAATACGAATAACCCCAGTGGTTATGTAAAATTTTCTTGCTCCCCTTGCCAATTTTGATAGATTTAGGTACATTAATGCCCGACGTGTTTTTCCGTCTAATGGAAAAATGCGTCTTTTTTTTATTCTGGGTTTTCGGAATACAAGAGACGCCTCTAACACTAACCAGCCGCGAAAGCGGCGTCGCAAATTGCAACCAAACGGAGGCTATATGGCTAAAAAAGTGGCTAATCATAGGGAAGATGCTCTTTATTCTCAAATTGCGTCGATTCTCGAACAGAACCGTAAGTTTGTTGCTGTTGCCGTTAATACGGCGATGGTGCGCACGTATTACGAAATCGGCCGTTCGATTGTCGAAAACGAGCAGAAGGGTAGCATCCGCGCAGAATATGGAAAGGAAATTCTCAAAAATCTTTCTGCCAGACTTACTGCAAATTATGGTAAGGGATTTTCGCAGAGAAACCTGGAGCAAATGCGTCAGTTTTTCTTGATTTACTCCAAGGAGATTTCGCAGACAGTGTCTGCGGAATTCACCCTCAGCTACTCCCATTACTTGTTCCTGATGCGTATCGATAATCCCGACGAACGGAAATTCTACGAAATTGAGGCGAAAAACTCGAATTGGAGCCTGCGGGAACTCAAAAGACAGTTCGATTCCGCGCTTTATGAACGGCTCGCTGTAAGCAAGGATAAGGAATCGGTGAGAGAACTGTCTAAAAAAGGGTGTATCGTGGAGTCTCCGGCGGACATTGTCAAGGATCCCTATATTTTGGAATTCTTGGGGCTGCCAGAACAGTCCGAATATTCGGAAACCGAACTGGAAAGCAAGCTCATCGACAAGTTGGAGTCTTTTTTGCTTGAACTGGGTAAGGGGTATACTTTCGTGGGGCGGCAGTCGCGGATTACGCTGGACGAAAAGCATTTTTTTGTGGACCTGGTTCTTTATAACAGGCTTCTGCAGTGCTTTGTGTTGGTGGATCTGAAGATTGGCGAACTCACGCATCAGGATTTGGGGCAAATGCAGATGTATGTGCACTACTATGACCGCTTTGTAAAGCTTCCGCACGAAAATAACACTATCGGCATCGTTCTTTGCAAGAAGAAATCGGACTCCCTTGTAGAAATCACTTTGCCCGAAGGCAATTCGCAGATTTTTGCCAGCAAGTATCAAACTGTGTTACCCAACAAGGAACAGTTGATAGAATTGATCGAAGAGAAGTAGATGCTAAAAAATGCCCCGCCTTTTTATGCTGTTTAAATCTATGCCTTATAGGCATATCTAGTTATGAAAACAAAGTATTTGCAATATCTGAAAAATGAAGGTATATTTGGACATGTAAAGACTTCAACCGAGAGGAACCCATGAAAAAAGTATTGGTCTTGTCCAGCAGCTTGCGTAAGGGTAGCAACTCCGAAACCCTGGCGCAGGAGTTCGCGAAGGGTGCCGCCGAGGCGGGCAACAAGGTGGAATTCGAGTCGCTGCGCGGCAAGAAGATCGGTTTTTGCATGGGCTGCCTCGCTTGTCAGAAGAAGGGCAAATGCGTCATCAAGGACGACGCCCCCGCCATCACCAAGAAGATGGAATCGGCTGATGTCATCGTGTTTGCAACGCCGATTTATTATTACGAAATGAGCGGCCAGCTCAAGACGATGCTCGACCGCGCCAATTCCCTCTATTCCAGCGATTACAAGTTCCGCGAAATTTACCTGCTCACATCTGCCGCCGACACCGATGCGAAGGCCATGAACATCGCAAAGCGCGGCATTGGCGGGTGGATTGCCTGCTTTGACGGCGTGAAGCTCAAGGGCGCTCTCTGCGCCACGGGTGCCGAAAGCGCCGGCGACGTCAAGAAGAATTCCGCGCTCCTGAAAAAAGCGTTTGCCATGGGAAAAAAAGTTTAACAATAAAGTCATTCTCACGAAGGCTGGATTGCTTTTCGTCATTCTCGCGAAGGCGAAATTGTAGTTCGTCATTCTCGCGAAGGCGAGAATCTTAAGATGTCCGCCTGCGCGGACATGACGAGATGAGTTGAATTTTTAAATAGGAGATAAATCATGAAATCCAGATTCTTAAAAGCGGCGCTTGCCGTGGCTTCCGCATGCACCCTGATGGCATGCTCCCCCGAAAAAGAAAACAACGCTGCACAAGGAACTGCCGCACCGGCAACAGAAGCAGCACAACAGACAAAGGAAGAAAATATGAACAAGCTCACGCTCACCGCCGAATGGGACAAGGTTTTCCCCAAGAGCGACAAGGTCGAACATTCCAAGGTCACTTTCAAGAACCACTTTGGCATTGAACTCGCCGCCGACATGTTCGTACCCAAGGACACGAGCCTCAAGGTGAACGGCAAGTTTCCCGCCATCGCAATCTCGGGCCCGTTCGGCGCCGTCAAGGAACAGTCCAGCGGCCTTTACGCCCAGCAGATGGCGGAACGCGGATTCCTGACCATCGCATTCGACCCGAGCTTCACTGGCGAATCGGGCGGCGAACCGCGCTACATGAACAGCCCGGACATCAACACCGAAGACTTCATGGCGTCCGTGGACTTTCTCTCAACACGCGACAACGTTGACCCGGAACGCATCGGCATCATCGGTATTTGCGGCTGGGGCGGCATGGCGATTAATGCTGCCGGAATCGACACCCGCGTCAAGGCGACGGTTGCCTCGACCATGTACGACATGAGCCGTGTCTCGGCAAACGGCTACTTCGATGCGGCAAACAACGCCGACGCCCGCAACGAGGCCCGCAAGGCTCTGATGGCCCAGCGCACCAAGGACTTCAAGAACGGCACCTACGACCTGGCCGGCGGTGTGGTGGACCCGCTCCCGGACGACGCTCCTTACTTTGTCAAGGATTACTACGCCTACTACAAGACCCCGCGCGGCTACCACAAGCGTTCCCTTAACAGCAATAAGGGCTGGGCCGCCTCCGCAGGCACCTCGCTCATGAACACCAAGCTCCTCGCATACGCCGACGAAATCCGTAACCCGGTGCTCATCATCCACGGCGAAAAGGCCCATAGCCGCTACTTCGGCGAAGGCGCATTCGAAAAGATGACCGGCAAGAAGGCGAACGTCCCCGCAAAACTCGACGCCACCAAGAACTGGAGCAAGACCGTCGGCAACAAGGAACTCCTCGTTATCCCCGGAGCCTCCCACGTGGACCTCTACGACAACCTGGAAAAAATCCCTTTCGAAAAGCTGAACGAATTCTTCAAGACGAACTTGAAGTAAGCGAAAGACACAAAACCGCGACGATTCTCGCTGCTGTCCAAGGTCACAAATGTGACCTTGGTTGCTTTTTGTCATTTTTTGCCATTTTTAAATGCTATTTTAGGGATATGTGCGTAAATGTCATATTGACAATTAGACATTCAAAACCTATTTTTAAGCGGAGGAATAAACACTATGGCAGTGGCAATAAGATCCATACCAACGCTTCAAGGGGAAGACGCTGAACGCTTTCTCAAGGAAGCCGAATACGCCGAAAAGAACGAGCGTAAACAGGATTTTGGTGATAAAATCCTGCTCGTTAGGAATTTCCTCCGCGAACAAGGTTTCTAGACATGACCCTTGCCGATTTTTTGAACCGATGCTCGTTTGCTCGGCTTTCTTCGGAATTGCTGCAAAGTTGCAACCCCTTCAAATGCGGAAATGAAGACCTTGACGAATTTTTCAGAGAGGATTTTCGACTATACGGTGAAAAACTTTTGGGAAAGACTTATGTCTTTCGTCTAAGAGAGCGTCCCGAAAGCATCGTTGCTGCATTTACAATATCAAACGATTCAATTCGAATCAAACAACTTGCTCCTGAAGACAAGGCGAAGATTGAATATGTTACGGAGAATGGCGAGAAGAATCTTCGCCGCTATCCCGGAGTTTTGGTTGGTCGCCTGGGGACGAATATTGAATTTGCCAAACAAGGTTTTGGCTCTGCAGTAATGGACTTCATTAAAGCTTGGTTCCGTAGCGACGAAAACAAGACTGGTTGTCGGTTTATCATCGTTGACGCGATTAATAAACCGGAAGTCATCCATTATTATCAGAAAAACAATTTCAAATTCCTTTATAGTTCCGAAATTAACGAAGCAAGGGCTCTTGGAATCAATGTAAAAACGCTGGGCGAAAAACCTTTGCACACGCGTCTGATGTATTTTGATTTGATTGATATTAAATAAAAGCTAGAACTAGGGCCGTTTTTCACGCCAGCGTATAGCTTTTATCCAGCAATTTCCTGATTTCGGTTAGTGGCACGGTCCCGTCAAGGACGACCGTTACCCAGCTTTTCTTGTTCATGTGGTATGCGGGGAGGTAGCCGGGCTTTTTCAGGAGTTCCGGCAATTCCTTCGGGACTATCTTGAAGTTCGCCACTTCGATAATCTCGTCGCCCTTGAGGCCAACTTTTGATTTATCGACAGTCCCCAATAGGCAATACCATTTCTTGTTTCCGTGCTTGCGGATGGCGGCAAATTGCGGAAACCGTTCCCACAGATATTCGGGCTTGTCTCCGTATTTTTGCTCCGCGTAGCCAATCAGGTCGCTCGCTGATTTCCTTTTGAAAATCTGCGTCTCGAAACATTCGCCTATAAATTTATCCGTAATAGCGAAAACTTCTTTGCGGATGCGGCCCACGAGGGCCCCCTGCACTGACAGCACCGAAAACAGTAGGTATTCTTCGCCGGAATCGTTATCGAACACCTTGACTGAAACTTTCTTGCCCCGTCCCACTCTGATTTCCAGACGGAACTGTCCGCCAAGTATTTCGCGGACGAGCGCATAGTTTGGCCCTTCCTTCGTGAACCCGAAAGGAATGAGCTTCTTTACAAGGAGTTTCTTGCCATTGAATTGTTCTTCGATGCCTGTCACGATCGAAAAGATAGATAAAATTATTTACGGCTCAGTTAGAAATTGCGACTTCCCGGCGGGCGTCGCGGTACTTGTGCAGGCCTAGCATCACGCGGCGGGCAATCGGTTGCGCGATCAAGATTTCTACCGCGAGCGAAATGGCAAAGTTGCGAGGCCACTTGTAAAAGAAATTCACCAGCGGCTCCATTGTGATTTCGCGGTTTCCGACCCAGGTACCTACAATCGTCAAGATGATGGACATCAGGAAAACCGTGCACATGATGTTGAGTGTAATCACCGCATGGAAACTGTCGCCCTTCTGCGTAAGCCTTGAAGTCAGGAACGCCGCAGGCTTATATGTGACAAGGACCGTCGCGATGACGCATGGCCAGAGTATCGGCATAATCGGGAATACGTGCGCCCAGCTTTCCATGCTAAAGCCCATCTCGAAACAGGTGATGAGCGGCGCGATGATGTTCATCGAGATAATCGAAAGTGTCACGAGAAAAAGGGTGAATTCGCGTTTGCCGCGCGGGAGTTTCATGTAAAAGTCCATATTAACCTCTTTTGTTGCGGGCCCTGCGCAATAAAAAAGGCGCAAAACCCTGATGTTTGAGTTTCACGCTGAACCATTATACGCAATGAAATTTCGTGCCCATAAATAAAAATTTTTTTTGCCTTTGTCAAGAACTTGCCAACAGAAAAATTTTTTCCTAAATTCGCTTGCGAAATCAACGTGTAGCGGTCCCGCATAAGTCCAGTTGTAAGGCTTTGCGGGCTTTTTTTATGGCGATTCTACGCTGCTTCGCCAAGAGGAATTTATGAGCGGAAAACAGAAATTCACTTTCCTTATGCTGTTGCTTGGGCTGCTTTCGGCGTTTGGCCCCTTCGTGACAGACCTTTACTTGCCGGCCCTCCCGAGCCTTGCCGATTACTTTGCGGCAAGCCCCTCGATGGCTCAGCTGAGCCTCACCATGAGCATGCTTGGGCTTTCGGTGGGGCAGCTCTTTGTAGGCCCGCTGAGCGACAAGTACGGCCGCAAAAAGTTGCTGCTAGTTTGTCTGTTGCTTTTTGTTTGCGGGACTGTCGCCTGCATTGTCGCACCGAACATCGTAACCTTCAACGTGTTTCGTTTGTTGCAGGGCATGGCGGCATCCGGCGGAATCGTGATAGCACGTTCCATTTCAGCGGATTCCTACCGTGGCCCCGTCCTCACCAAGTTCCTTGCCATGGTGAGCGCGGTGAACGGAGTCGCCCCGATTGTAGCCCCCGTGCTGGGTGGTTTCTTGCTGAATTTCATGAGCTGGAAAGGGACTTTCGCGGTATTGCTCCTGTATGGGGCGCTGCTGCTCTTTATGTCAGGGAAATTCCAGGAATCGCTCCCGGTAAAACGCCGCAGCAAAAAGTCTGTCTTGGCAAGTTTTAGCTTGTATGTAAAAGTATTCAAGAACCGTGCTTACGTATCGTATTTCTTGGTATGCACATTCCCAATGGTCATCTTGTTCGGGTATATCGCGTCGTCGCCGTTCATTTACCAGAAAATCTACGGACTTTCGCCTGTGGGCTTCAGTCTCTGCTTTGCGCTGAATGCCGTTTTCACGGCCATCGGTTGTGCGTTGTCGGGCAAGGTCGGCAGTGAACGCGGGGTCCTGAAAATCGCAGGCGCGGGGATGCTCGTTTTCGCGATTGCCGTTGCTGCCGCCCTCATGACGCACGCTTTACTCCCGCTTCTGCAAGTCGCTTTCATGGGGCTTACGTTCATGTTCGGCATGAGCCAGCCTCCTGCAACGGCCTTGGCATTGAATGCGGAACGCGCAAATGCAGGCACCGCAGCCGCGGCCATCGGGGCATCGGGCTTCTTGATGGGCGGAATCGTCTCTCCGCTGGTGGGCATGGGCGACATCGCCACGAGTGCATCAATCGTGCTTCTTGTGGGCGCAGTGTTGACACTTGGATCGGTATTTTATTCAAAGTAGGCCTGGTTCCCCGCCATTAGTCGCACTAAAACGTGCTTTTTTTTCATCTCTCCCCTTGACGTTCGGCTTTATTCATTCTATTTTATACCTATGGGGGTATAGGTATATTAAAAACCGCCAGGCAAAAAAGGAAGCATTATGTTCAAGCGATTGGAAAAATTGGAAGAGATTATGGAAATCGGCGGGTTCAAGAAGGATGTCGCCCTGCTTGTCCTTGGCGGGATTTCCCTTGTGCTTAGCCTTGTGAACTCGAAATGGAACTTTATCCCGCTGCCCTTCGATATCGCGTGGGTGGCCATCGTTGTTTGCGGCATCCCGATTCTTGTCGACGCAACGGTGGGGCTCTTGGCCCGTTTCGACATCAAGGCGGACGTGCTTGTGGCCATGGCGCTAATCGCCTCCATCGCCATCCATGAGGATTTTGCCGCAGGCGAGGTGGCGTTCATCATGCAGCTTGGCGCGCTCCTGGAAGACTTGACCGTAGCCCGTGCCCGCGCGGGTATCGAAAAACTGGTGCACTTGACGCCCCGTACCGCTAGGGTTTTGCGGGGGAATGCCGAAGAGGTCGTCGCTGCCGAATCGGTGAAGGTGGGCGAACTGTTGCGGGTGTTGCCCGGCGAGATGGTGCCGGTGGATGGAGTCGTGGTCTCGGGGCAGACTTCGGTGAATCAGGCGGTGATGACCGGCGAATCCCTGCCCGTGGACAAGGCTCCGGGCGATACCGTGTTCAGCGGGACAGTAAATCAGTTCGGCGCTTTCGAAATGCGGGCTACCAAGGCGGGCGAAGACAGTTCCATACAGCGGATGATTCGTCTGGTGCAGTCCGCCGATGCGGGCAAGGCGAAGATTGTGCGGCTTGCGGACCGCTGGGCGACCTGGATTGTGGTGATTGCGCTCCTTGCGGCGGCGCTTACCTGGCTTTTTACGGGCGAAATCATTCGCGCTGTTACCGTCCTTGTGGTTTTCTGCCCCTGTGCGCTGGTGCTTGCGACTCCCACGGCTATCATGGCGGCTATCGGGAACGTGACAAAGCATGGTTTCCTGGTATGCGAAGGCGATGCCCTGGAGCGCCTTTCTCAAGTGGCCATAGTGGTCTTTGACAAGACGGGCACGTTGACCTTCGGTCTCCCGGAAGTTATTGCAGTCAAGCCTGCTCAAGAGTTTACGGAAGATAGTTTGTTTAAAATCGTTGCCGCCGCGGAGAAATTTTCGGAACACCCGCTAGGAAAGGCGGTCGTCAGTAGTTTCAACAAGAAATTCGGGAAGTTCGACTGCGATGTCCGCAATTTTACGATGAAAGTAGGGCTTGGCGTTTCTGCCGTAGTAGACGGGAAAAGCGTCTTGGCGGGGAACGCGAAACTTTTGCAGAATAACGGGGTTTCAATCGAAGCCTGCACCGCCGAAAACAGCGACGATGATTTTGCGGGAACCGTCATCCTGGTCGCCGTAGATGGCGTGTTCGCCGGGCGAATCTACCTTGCCGACACGGTTCGTCCCGAGTCCGCCTCCATGGTCGAGGGGCTGGCTGCCCTAGATGTTCATACGGTGCTGTTGACTGGCGACAACGAGCGTGCCGCAAGGAACATTGCATCGCAGGTTTCCATCAAGGAATTCAAGGCGAACTGCATGCCCGAAGACAAGTTGACATTTGTCCGCAACGCCCAGTGGAAAAATCCCGTCTGCATGGTGGGTGACGGCATCAACGACGCTCCCGCACTGAAAACGGCATCTGTTGGAATCGCC
The DNA here is from genome assembly GCF_900129735.1 of Fibrobacter sp. UWCM. Taxonomy (NCBI): domain Bacteria; kingdom Pseudomonadati; phylum Fibrobacterota; class Fibrobacteria; order Fibrobacterales; family Fibrobacteraceae; genus Fibrobacter; species Fibrobacter sp. UWCM. Next base: position 87,268 of record NZ_FQWR01000007.1, read on the forward strand.
ATGGGCAAGAACGGTTGCGATATCGCCGTAGAGGCGGCGGACATCGCCCTGGTCGATGACGAAATCAAGGAACTCCCGCACCTGTTCGCCGTCTCCAGACGCATGATGCGGACCATCAAGCAGAACCTCGTGTTCTCCATGACCTTGAACTTTGTCGCCATTTCCCTCGCGGTCACGGGCATGCTAAGCCCCATCATCGGAGCCCTGGTCCACAATGCAGGTAGCGTCGCCGTTATCGCGAATTCCGCGCTGCTTTTGAAGTGGAAAAAATTGTAACTTGTTGCCTATGGCCCAGAAAACGTTACTGCTGCTGTTGCTCCTTTCGGTGCTGCTCTTTGCCGAAGTATCGAAGAAGAGATTCGCTGTCGAAGGTTCGCAAGCCGGGGCCGACGCTCCCGCGGTTGTAGAAGATGCTCAAAGTGAAAAGCCCGCGACGCAGTCCTTCCTTTCCCAGAAGAACCTCCGCGAAATGGTTACGGACAAGATAAAGAACCTTAAGGACGGCGACATCACCACGGTTTTGGCGTTCCTGTTCTTCAGTTTTGTCTATGGGTTCCTGCACGCGTTTTACCCGGGGCACGGGAAGTCCGTTGTCGTAGGGTATTTCCTTTCCCGGAAGGGCGGCTGGTTGCAGGGGCTGTTCCTCGGGACCGGTGTCACGGTGGTCCACTCGTTCAGTTCTGTGGTGTTGCTGCTTGTTCTTTACGCAATCCTGCACAATGCCGTTTTCCCCGCCTTTGAAATTGGTCGCGCTGGCATCGAAAAGGTGAGTTACATTCTCGTGATGTTTGTCGGGGCGGTTATCGCCGTTGCCGGAATCCGTCACGGTGTAAAGCATGGACTGCACCATGAACACGAACATTTCGGCGAAAACGCGTCAACCAAAGAGATGCTCCTGCTGTCGGCAATCGCAGGAGTCGTCCCCTGCCCGGCAGTGGCGCTCATCGTGCTGTTCTGCCTGTTCAACGAAATGCCCGGTTGGGCGATCGTCTCTTCTTTCGCCATTTGTCTCGGCATGATGTGTACCAAGGCGATATGCGGCATTGCGGCCGTCGCCATGCGGAAGGGGATCGACCGCACGGGAGTCGCCCACAGGTGGGGTGCGGCCGTCCACGTAGTTACCACCGTGTCGGGCGGGCAGCTCATCTTCTTCTCTGGCCTGCTCCTTTACATGAACATGACCTACAACCCCATGTGAGCCATTGACTCCCGCCCAGAATTTGCTAAACTTTAGTCATGAAGAAATGCTTGGATTCAGAGAACCTTCACCGCAGGCTTGCAAAAATCATGGGCCAGATCAAGGCCATCGACCGTATGGTCAGCGAAGACGTGCCCTGCGAAGATGTGCTTTCCCAGATTAGTGCCGCGAAGTCCGCCCTCAACAAGGCGGGACAGGTAGTGCTGCAGGGGCATATCAACCACTGTATCCGCGATGCCATAGAGCAGGGCGACCAATCCCAGATAGACAACTTTACCAAGGCTATCGAGCGGTTCGCCAACATGCAGTAATTCTGTTCCACTATGCGCAAAAGGCATAGTGAGTCATAGCAAATAAGTATTTTGAATCGCTCGCACAATTATTTATATTGTGTATATGCGAAACTTTGTCCTTGTAGCGTTGTTCTTTCTGGTAGCCTGCAGCGATGCCGCAAGCCATTCGACGCAACCCGAAACCCAGACGCCAAAATCGTCCGCCAGTAAAACGCCCGGCGCAGTACCAACAAGTTCATCCGCCCAAACGGAGGCTCCCGTGAAACTCAAGATCCATGTGAACGATACCACCTTCACGGCGACGCTCGAAGAAAATTCCTCCGCCAAGGCCTTCGCTGAATTTCTCGCACAGGGCGACATGACGCTCGACATGCGCGACTATGGCAGCTTCGAGAAGGTGGCCGACCTGCCGCGCAGTTTCCCGCGTAACGACAAGCAAATCGACACCGACGCAGGCGACATCATCCTTTACCAGGGCAATTCCATCACCATCTACTACGACAAGAATTCCTGGAATTTCACGCGCCTCGCACGTATCGACAACGTGAACAAGAAACGCCTCCAGCAGATCCTCGGCAAAGGGAACGTGAAGGCGACATTTTCGGTGGAATAAACAGCGAATGCTGTAACTAACCTTTGTTTTTTTTGTAACTAAATTTTTACTTTAAATTTCTAGTTGTTCTATTGACATTACAACAAAAATTGGATATATTTAGTGTTGTAACAATTAAAGAACAACAAAAATAAAAAAGGGCATGGCCCAAGGAGACTCAAAATGGAAAAGAACAACTTCAAGACCGTAAATCTTGGCAAGGGTGTCATGGAAATCTACGATTTCGGCGCGGTCAAGCTGCATGCCTACAAGACAAACGACCTGATAACCGACGAATGTTTCTTGCTGGAAAAGGGCGGCAAGATGTTCATGGTCGAAGCCCCCTGTTTCTTCGACAACATCAAGGAACTGGAAGCCTACATCAAGGGCCTTTCGGTAGAATTCGTGGGAACGGTGATTGCCTACCATGGCGCGGGCGCGACCTTCATGAAGGGGGCTCCCGTGTACAGCACCCGCCATGCCGACGATTACAACCATAACGGGGGAGGGGCGGCCCTGGTCAAGAATTTCACGGCGGCTTTTGGCGATGCGTTCGACGCTTCCATCTACGCGACGACGGACTTTATCGAAGGCGAGACTTTGAATTTGGCGGGCATCGACATGCGCATTGTCGCGACCCAGGAGGCATTCGATATCGAGTTTCCCGAAATCAACGTTGTCTATACCCACATGATGGGCCACGACGTCCATTCCATCGTGGCAGGGAGCAAGCACGCCGATGCCATCATCGCGCAGCTCACGGATTACATCGACCGCGGAATTTCCCTGATTCTCACGTCACACTACACGGTGGAAAATCTGGAAGATGCCCGTGCTAAAATCCAGTACCTGAAGGTGATGAAGAATATCGCCCTCAAGAACGTGAACCCGGCGGCATTCAAGAGCGCCATGAAGCAGGAATTCGCGAACTACTCCGGCGAAAACTACTTGGACATGACGGCGGGAATGTTCTACAAATAGGCCAAGGCACGCGTGAACGCAGGCAACAATTGTTAAATTGTGGATTATGAAAGTCAGCGTTCGTTTTACGGCGGCGGTCCATACCTTGCTTTGCATCCACTTCTTCGAGGGTGCGGAACGGGTGACCTCGGAATTCATATCGGGCAGCACCGGCGTGAATGCGGTCATCATCCGCAAGGTCCTTTTGCAGTTGCAAAAGGCGGGCCTGGTAGAGACGGCTCCTGGCGTAGGGGGCTCTCACCTTGCGCGTCCTGCCGACAAGATAACGCTCCTGGATGTCTACAAGGCCATCAACGATAACGACGAGGAACGGATCGTCTTCAGTTTCCACCCGGAACCGAATCCGCTGTGTCCCGTAGGCAGGAACATCCATCGCCTGCTGGACCCGGCCCTGAATTCGGCGCAGACGGCTCTGGAAAGGGAGCTGGAAAAGACGACATTGAACGGACTCGCCGCACAACTCAAGACCGTCCCTGAGTCATCCGGGAGGAATCATGAACCAAGCAGAGCGCAGACTATTCCTGATAAAGTATCTATTGGCGGAAAGTCCCAGGTACAGCGGCACGACCATCCCCGCGGACGCCGAAGGACAGAAAATCCTGTTGCGTTCCTTGATGAACGTGCGGGAGGCCGCCCCCGCAAGCGATGAATTCTACAGGATTCAGGACGAATACCTGCAGGAATCCATCCGTGACCGCGGAATAACGGACATCGCGGACATTGAAAGTATCGGCAGGCGCTTCAGCGCAGGTGCGCCGGACTTGTTTGGCGATTCCCTGTTTTTGTGGCGCGGCGACATCACCACCCTCAGGGTAGATGCAATCGTGAATGCGGCCAACAGTGGCATGACGGGATGCTGGCAGCCTTGCCACAGCTGTATCGACAACTGCATCCACACTTTCGCGGGGGTCCGCCTCCGTAGCGCTTGCGACGCCCTGATGAAACGGCAAGGGTACCCCGAACCCACAGGACAGGCCAAAATCACGCCGGCCTACAACCTGCCCTGCAAATACGTGCTGCACACGGTGGGGCCAATCGTGGGCTACGGCCTTACGGAACGGGACTGCGAGTTGCTGGAATCGTGCTACAGGAACTGTCTCGAAGTTGCGGCCCGGAACGGTGTGGAATCTATCGCCTTCTGCTGCATTTCTACAGGCGTATTCCGTTTTCCGCCGGAACGTGCCGCCCAAATCGCGGTGGATACGGTGCTGGAATGGAAGCGCCGTACACAAAGCCCCATGAAGGTTGTCTTTAACGTTTTCAGCGAAAAGGACGAGGCTATCTATGCGCGGATTTTCGAAAAGTTTAACGGATGATTTTTCTGCCGAAGTGTCGAGACTGAAAAAGGCGCTGGCAAGGGCGGATGCCGTCGTCGTGGGCGCGGGTGCTGGACTTTCGACATCGGCGGGATTTACCTATTCCGGGGAACGCTTTGTCAAGTACTTCGCTGACTTTTCTGTAAAGTACGGCTTTTCGGACATGTATTCCGGCGGCTTTTTCCCTTACGGCACACCCGAAGAAATGTGGGCCTTCTGGAGCCGCTATGTCACGATAAACCGCTACATGGCCGCCCCGAAACCCGTCTACGAAAACCTCCTGAAAATCCTACGGGATAAGGATTACTTTGTCCTTACTACCAACGTGGACCATTGTTTCCAGAAAGCGGGCTTTGACAAGGATCGGCTTTTTTACACCCAGGGCGATTACGGGCTTTTCCAATGCAGTAAGCCGTGCCACCCCTGCACCTACGACAACGAAAAGCAGATTCGTGCCATGTTCGACGCCCAGGGATTTTCAAAAGAGACGGGCTTGTTCGCCGCCATGACCGTCCCTGCGGAACTGTTGCCCAGGTGCCCCATTTGCGGCCGCCCCATGTCCATGAACCTGCGTTCCGATTCCACCTTCGTAGAAGACGACGGTTGGCATCGTGCTGCAAAACGTTACCGCGAATTTCTCGACAGATGTAACGCCATGTGCGGCGGAAACGTGCTGTTCCTGGAACTGGGCGTAGGCATGAACACCCCCGGAATCATCAAGTACCCGTTCTGGCAAATGACCGCCCTGAATTCGAACGCCACCTACGCTTGCATCAACTACGGACAGGCCTACGCTCCCGACGATATCGGAACCCGCTCGTTATGCGTCGACGGCGATATCGGCGAGGTTGTTGTGGCTCTCTTCTAGTGCTCTAGTCGGTGCCCCCGTCGCAACCTGAAACTCAGACGCCGAAATCGTCCGCCAATTCATCCGCTCAAACGGAGGCTCTCGTGAAACTCAAAATCCATGTGAACGATACCACCTTCACGGCGACGCTCGAAGAAAATTCCTCGGCCAAGGGAACGTGAAGGCGACATTCTCGGTGGAATAAACGTTTTCTTGTCACCTCAAAAAAATGCAATTATTCTCTTGCTTTTCAAAAATAATGTTTGTATATTTACGAACAACGAACAGGAACCGAAATGGCAAAAAAAAGCAAATACTGTGAAGAAACCGAGACCTTGGCGAGGTATGCCAAGGCTTTGGCGCATCCCGCACGCATAAGTATCATGCAGTTCTTGGCCAAGCGCAATACCTGCTATTTTGGCGATATCCACGAAGAACTGCCCATTGCGAAGGCCACGGTTAGCCAGCATTTAAAGGAGCTAAAAGAGGCCGGTTTGATCCAGGGTGAAATCGAAACGCCCAAGGTCAAGTACTGTATAAACAAAAAAAACTGGAAAAAGGCTCAGGCACTGTTCAGTGATTTTTTCAATAAAGATTTTTGCGATAGGGAATGCGGTTGCTAAAAAATTTTGCTATATATGTTCGTTATTCTACGAACTACAAACAAGAAAAGAGGAAAAATGAAAAACATAAAAATACTCATGAGCCAGTGTGGCTGTAACATTGCTTTCGCCGAATCTGTTGAAAAAATCGTTAAGGAATCGGGCATAGAAGCTTCTGTTTCCCGCATTGACGATGTTGTCCAAATGCTTCCGTACAATGTCATGACTTTACCCGCGCTTGTTGTCGATGAACGCCTTGTGTCCACAGGTAAAATTAGCGAAGATAAAATAAAAGAACTTATCAAAGGAGAAATATGAAGATACTCTTTCTTTGTACAGGCAACAGGTGCCGTAGTCAAATGGCCGAAGGATTTCTCAAGGCTCTGGATTCGTCGTTGACCGTATGTTCTGCAGGAACGTTTCCGGCAAAGAACGTGCATCCGACTGCAATCGAAGTGATGAAGGAACGAGGGATTGACATTTCCCTTAATAAGCCCAAAAATGTGTCGCAGTACCTTGATACATCGTGGGACTACGTTGTCACCGTCTGCGACAAGGCGAAAGAAAGTTGTCCGTTTTTTTTGGGGGGCGTCAAGAACAGAATTCATCTTGGCTTTGATGATCCTGACGCGTTCGGAGGAACAAAAACCGAAATTCTGCAGGAATTTCGTCGTGTAAGGGATGAAATCGACATGGCTGTAAGGACTTTCTATGATACAATCATTCGCCGATAATCTTGTTTACAACATCATTGGATTGGATGGCTCGTCTCCTTTGGGCTCGACGATAAATTTCTTCGTTTACGACAGCCTCAAAATTATCCTGATATTGCTTTTTATTAGTTTTCTGATGGGGCTGCTGAATACATTTTTCCCGATTGAGGCGATTCGCAATTTTTTGTCGTCGCATCGTTTGTACGGAATCCAATATTTCCTCGCCGCAATCTTCGGAGCGGTTACCCCTTTCTGCTCATGTTCCAGTATTCCCCTGTTCATCGGTTTTGTCAGGGGCGGCATCCCCCTTGGCGTCACGTTCAGTTTTCTTATAACATCGCCACTTGTAAACGAGGTCGCTGTTGCTATGCTTGCGGGAACATTCGGATTGAAAGTGACTGTGATTTATGTAAGTTCCGGCGTGTTTCTTGGAACATTTTTAGGGATGTTCCTGGAACGGTTCAAGCTAGAAAGATTTCTAAGCGATTGGGTGAAAAATTTGCAGCGGACAAACGAATCCGTCAACAACGATGCAATGCCATGTAGCCTTAAGCAAAGGGGCGTTCAAGTACTGCAGAAAATACCCCAAGTAGCAAGGGATGCCCTTGGTGTAACGCGTTCGGTTTTGCCCTATGTGCTTGCTGGCATTGCAATCGGCGCATTAATGCACGGTTATGTTCCCTCGGGATTTTTTGAAGAATACCTGTCAAAAGACAAATGGTTTGCCGTTCCCCTGGCGGTAATTCTTGCCGTTCCCATGTACGCAAATGCAGCTGGAGTTATTCCCATTGTCGAGGTTCTTGTTCAAAAGGGTGTCGCTCTTGGAACGGCACTAGCCTTTATGATGGCCGTTGTGGGACTCTCTCTCCCCGAAGCCATGCTTTTGAAAAAGGTCATGACACTTAAGCTGATATTTGTTTTTTTCGGAACGGTTACGGCGGCAATCATCGTTCTTGGAATCGGTTACAATCTTTCTATAAGTTCCTGATTATTTAGTTTGTGTTAATGTCGGCGAACCAAGTGAATCATCGCTTTGAATTAGTTTTGGCGATTTTACTACCATAAATCTGCCAAAAGTGAACTTTTCATGACTATTAAAGGTAAAAAACGTGCGCTCACTCGAATAATTTCATTTCAAAGGAGATGTCGCCACGGTCGTAGGGGAATTTTTCCTTGTCGACGGGGATTTCCGCAAAGCCGAATTTTTCATATAAGTGAATTGCGTGTGTGCATCTTCGGTTGGAAACGAGAACGATGCTTTTCGCCTGTTTTTCGCGGGCGTACTCGATACAGGCCTTGAGGCAGGCGCTGCCCGCACCGGTTCCCGTGTACATGCCCTTGGCGGCGAATTTCATAATTTCCCATTCCCCTGCACTGCGTGGGGCGACCATGCAGCATGCCATTACGTTGTCGCTGTCGTCAACGGCGAAAAAGATTTCCGCACCTGCCGCGATGGCGGTCTCGATACCTGAAAGTTCGCGTTCGTCTTCGGGTTCCACCTTGAACATGGACGAAATCCACGCCAGGTTCATTTCGACAAAGTCTTTGCGGTACTTGGGGTTGTAAGGGACGATTTTCATGCTGACAATATAAAAAATCCGAACCGTAAAACCGTTAATCCTGGCCGTATTTTTACTATTGCGAATCAGTATTTTTTTATCTAGTTTATATTTAAGAAAGATAGCCCAAAAGGAACATTCCATGAAAAAACTCGCTAGAATTTACACTCTTGTCTTAACGTTCGCGCTTACCCTGCTCTCCTTGGTGGGCTGTGCCGAACGCAACAGGACCGACCAGAACGCCGATGTGGATTTCTCGAAAAAAAGCGATGTACTGGTCGTGTATTTTACTTGGTCTGGGCATCTGCGGAGCATGGCGCACTGGATTGCCGACGAAGTCGGAGCCGATTACGCCCGCATCTTGCGCAAGGAAGAATACCCTGTTAGCTACAACGAGACCGCCGATGTCGCCAAAAAGGAAAAGGACGGAAATATTTATCCCGAGATAAACCTCTCCTTGAGCGACGAAGAAATGAAACGTTACAAGACGGTGTTTGTCGGCTTTCCGGTCTGGTGGTACGACGTGCCGATGCCCGTGATGACATTCCTGAAGCAGGCGAACCTGCAAGGCAAAAATGTCTATGCGTTCTTCTCTCACGAGGGCTCCTCTGACGGTGCCGGGAGCCTACTTACGCTCGAAAAGCTGATGCAGGCGAAGGGTGCTGCATTTGACAAGAAAACCGCCCTTTCTGTGCGCGGAAGCAAGGTCAAGGATTCCGAAACCGTTGTCCGCGATTGGGTGAAAGGCTTGAACATTCCCAAGAATGAGGCCGTTGCCGTTCCTTCCGAAATCACGTTCCCGCTGGGTGACGATGTAAGCGAACGCTTTACGGGCAAGGTATTTTTCAAGAACCTTATCCAGAAAGATTCCGTTTACAACTTTCCTATCACAAACCACATTACTTTTGCTCCTGGGGCGCGTAGCAGTTGGCATGTTCACGGCGGCATGGAAATCCTGGTAACAGGAGGAAAGGGCATTTATCAGGAAGAAGGGAAAAAGGCTCAGATAATCCGCAAGGGTGACGTGGTGCACATTCCTGCCGGAGTCAAGCATTGGCACGGGGCCGCACCCGACAGCTGGTTCAGCCAGATTGTGATTTACGATGCCGAATGGAAACCCGAGGCTGGCGACGCCCACAGCGCTCATGGTGCAGAACCGGTGACGGACGAATGGTATGCGAACCTCGAAACGGAAGATTATGCAGGACGCACTTTGACCGAAAAGGACGCATTTATGTTCGGAAACGGGACGCTATTCCCGTCAGAAAATTTTTCGGGTAACGTCTATCTCGGCGATGTGCTGAATGCCAAGAACGAAGCCGGAGCACCGGGCATTCACAACGTTGTCTTTGACGCAGGAACTTACAACAACTGGCATTCTCATGCGGGCGGCCAGGTCCTGATAGTGACCGACGGCATCGGCTATCATCAAATCGAGGGGCAGCCGTTGGAAATCCTGCACCCGGGCGATGTAGCCCTCTGCCCGCCGGGAGTTAAGCATTGGCACGGGGCAACGGCCAAAACAAAATTTGCGCACCTCGCCGCAAACGCAAACCCGGACAAGCCTGGTGTGCAATGGTTCGACCGTCTGCCTTTAGACGAATACAACAAGCTCCCTACGGAGTAGGCCGAATATAAATCTAGCCCCGCAATTGCTGGGGCGGAACGCCGAATACGCTCTTTACAAAGTTGTTGAAGTGCACCGGCGAAGAAAAATTAAGCTTGTACGCAATCTCGGAGATGGAAAGACTCTTGTTCTTGAGAAGTTCCGTAATTTCGATGGCGGTAAAGCGGTTTATCCAGTAGCGGGCCGGAAACCCGCTTACTTTTTTGCATGTCTCGGAGAGGTGCTTCGAGGTAACGCAGAGCTTGTCTGCATAATAGGTTAGGTCGCGATGGTCACGGTATTCGCCGGATTCTAGCATGGCCAGGTACCTTGTGACCAGTTCGCTACTTTGCGGTGCCACGCGTTCCTTTTCGTCAAGTTTCGAAAGTTGAAAATCAAAAAAATCCAGGAATAGTTGTTGCAGGGCGCAGCCGACCGACTCCGTGTAGAATTCGTGATTCCGGTTCGAAAGCCTCCACTTGACATTCTCGAAATCTCGCTTGCAGCGCTCCCGTTCCTCGTCGTTCAATTTGAGAACCGGTTTCAGGAACAGCCTAAATGTGCCCTGGATGCCGTAGTTGTTCATGGTTTCGAGAGCATGCATAAAGTCCGTGTGCACAAAGATGACAGTAGCCTTGAAATCGCGGGATTGCCGTGCCTGCATGAACAGTCTCGGAAGCGTGATAATCATGCTCTCGCCGGCGACAAGAGTGAATTCCGTGTCGTTAAAAACAAAGGAACATTCGCCTTTTTCGCATAAGACGTGGGAAATGTATTCACTGCGGTTTTCCGAAGCTATTTCAGAAACGCTCTCGCCGATGATGACGGACTGGCCTAAATCTTGCATATTGGAAATATAACCAAATTAATTTCGGGGGCGAAAAAGGCATAAGTTGAACCGCACTTTAAATATTGTACAAACGCCACGTTGAAGGTAATTTTAGAACAAACAAGAGGTAAATATGAAAAAACTTTTTAAAATCGCTCCTGTAGCACTTGTATCGGCCTTTACAATTTTTGTCATGGGCTGCAACGACAACACCGCAGCGGATGCCCTGGTCATTGAACGGCAAGGCGTATTCGCGTCGGGCGGAAGCGTTACCGAGCCCATTCCCGGAGAATTCAACGTTACTGAAAACTGGATGGATTTTAGTCGAGCTGGGAACACCGCCCATGTAGATCACGCGAACACGTTCTTCCAGATTCCCGCAGGCAAAAACAGGTCACCCATAGTGTATCTGCACGGCTACGGTCAAACCCGCACAGGCTGGCAGGCGACTCCCGATGGACGCGAAGGATGGAGCGACATCTTCCTCAAGAAAGGTCGCGCAGCATTCTTGGTGGACCAACCCCGCAGGGGTGCCGCAGGCAACACGGTGAATGTTGTCGCCAACCCGCAAGATACCCGCAACGGGGGCAAGGAATACAATCCCGGCGATCAGGCGTGGTACACCCATTTCCGCATCGGACGCGGAACCCCGAACCGCTACGAAGGTTCGCAGTTCCCCGCAGGCGACGAGGCGCTTAACCAGTTCCTGCGCCAGATGACCCCCAGCACGGGCGAGTACGACGAGGCACTTTTCGGCAAATCCATGAGTGCAGTCCTTGCCGACACGCGTAAGATGACCGGCAAGAAGCCCGTTTACATGACGCATTCCCAGGGCGGTCGCGTAGGCTGGGCTACCGATACCGAAAACATGGCCGCAGTTATCGCGATTGAGCCCGGCTTCGCGCCCGAAGTCGGCAGCGAAACCTACAAGAAGTTCGTTGCCGCAAAGGTTCCCATGATTTTCTATTTCGGTGACTACATCGACAACGGTCCCGAAGACATCAAGAGCACCGGATTCTGGAAAATGGTGCTTGCACAGGTCCGCGACTTTGCCGAACACTACAACAAGGATGGTGGCGACGCAACTGTCATCTACCTGCCCGAAATCGGCATCAAGGGCAATTCCCACTTCATGTTCCAGGAACTGAACAACAAGGAAATTGCCGAGCACATCGAAAAATGGCTCGAAAGCAAGGGCCTGTAATTACCACAGAAAAAACCGCAGAGAGATTTCTATGAAGTACATGAAACTCGGGAACACCGATATAGAAGTGTCCAGAATATGCGTTGGCGGAATGAGTTTCGGCGAGCCTTCGGACAAGTTCCAGCCGTGGACCTTGAACGAGGCCGAGACTCAGACGATGATTGAACACGCTTATAATCTTGGCGTAAACTTTATTGACACGGCAAACTGCTATAGCCTTGGCACAAGCGAAATCTACATTGGCCGCGCCTTGAAGAACCTGGGGATTCCCCGTGACAAGGTGGTGCTAGCCTCGAAGGTGTATTTTAACGAAGGAAAACTCTCGCGCAAGGCTATCCATACCGAAATCGACGGAACGCTTGCAAGGCTCGGGACGAATTATCTGGATCTATACCAGATTCACCGCTTTGACTATTCCACTCCAATCGAAGAGACCATGGAGGCGCTTCACGAACTTGTGAAAGCGGGGAAGGTTCGCGCCATCGGGGCGTCCGCCATGTACGGCTACCAGTTCCACAATATGCAGGTATGCGCCGAAGAAAATGGCTGGACCAAATTTTCGACCATGCAGAACCATTACAACCTGCTCTACCGCGAAGACGAGCGGGAATTGATTCCAATTTGCAGGCGCTACAACGTATCGCTGATTCCCTATAGCTCGCTTGCCGGTGGTCACCTGACGCACAGGGCGTGGGAATCGGGCAGCAAGCGCAGCAATACGGATAACGTACTCAAGGACAAGTACGACAGCGAAAAAGAAAACAACATGCAGATTGTAGAACGCGTTGCCGAGGTTGCCGAAGAATACGGCGTGACCATGACCGAAATCGCCCTCGCCTGGCATTACGCCAAGGGCGTCTGCGCTCCGCTTGTCGGGGCAACCAAGGCAAGGCATTTCGATGATGCCGTACGGGCCATAGATTTGGAACTTGCGAGCGAAGATATCTGCTACCTGGAAGAACCTTACAAACCCCACAGTATCGTAGGCGCACTCAGCGAAGAAAAAGCGCAGGCAACTTTCGAAAAATGGGCGAAAAAGTGAAAGAAATTTTCGTGTAAACCTCGGCGACATTAATTGCCGCAGCCACACGCACGCGGGCCTGCTCAATCAAGTTCGACACCTTGTTGAACAACGATTCCACCGCTTTTGCAGGGACATTCTCTTTCTTTTAGCCATAAAGCCTCCGTAAATTTTGCAAGTCTTGCTTGCAAAAATGGAAAGTCTGGATATTCCAAGGCAAAACGTAATGAGGAATTAGCTTTGCGATTTCATCTTGAACGTTGTCCATGAATCATTTTGCAATAAAGCACCGGATACCGGCATTTAAGAAATGCCAAAGAAAAGCTCTCTTTGTGGCGGAGGCGTGATTCTGAACAAAAATACTCTCTGATTTTCTCCTATCATCCACAAGATAGAGTTCATCCACATACTTCACTTTCTTGACAACCGCATCAAAATCTTGCTGCGAATCAACTTTTCCATCCAATACAGATAGAGGAATATTTCTTCTATATATCGGATAATCAAATAAATTGTATTCTCGTAAATACAGCGGTGTATCGGCGGGCATACTCTGGAAAAAGTTCTTCATATCCAGTTTCGCATAATCGCATTGAAGCAGAAATTTTTGATGCTGGTATTGCTTCATTCTTTTCCCATTTCTTCGAGTTTCATAATTCTAAAATGGGTAGCCAATTCATATTCCTCTTTTGTTCGTCCACGCGTTTTGCCATTAATGGTAATGTTGTTTCTGAGGACGCCGTCCAAATCCAAATATCGTCTTTGTCCTGAAATATCAAGACGTTCTATTCTGACACATCCTATTGTAGCTTCTGCCACCAGCTGAACATTACTTCCGGGAGTATGGAAAATGATTTTCCCGCTATCATTGATTTCAGGAACAGAATTAGGAGCAAACTTTTCTACAAGCGTATCTAAATTGACCTTTTGCCAAAGATCCTTGTTCTTCGACTGATGTTGATTTCTATTTTCGATTCGCTTTTTTAAAGCGGCATTCCTATCAATGTTTTCCTTGACATTTTGAACAAGTCTCGTGTATTTTCCTTTCGCGTCCATTATATTTTTCCTCCTCTAGAACGTCTAGCGTAGTCCTCGAAAACAGTATATGGGGTTTCGTTTGATACAAGGATTTTTCTGTATTCATCTTTCAATATACCATAAACAAGCAGGTGGCCCGGACGTGCATAAATCAGTTTATAGCGAAGCAGTATTTCGTTTTCTGCTACATGGCCCTTTGCACATCCTAGCGTTCCGACAGCATACCAAGTTTTAGGCGGATAGATGTGAAAAACTTTTAAGGATGACAATTCCCCAGTAATCCTAAAATTCGGAAGAATTTTAACACCACACGAAGCAAAATAAGCATCCAACAACTTGTTTAGATAGAGATAAAAGTCTTGATTTACTTCATCATCTCCCTCTCTTGCGCTGAAATCAAATCCAGTCATCCCTAAAAAATTCTTGGCTGTTTCCACACGCTCATCAATACGTGTAAAAGATGTGTATAAAATTTCATCGTTAGAAAAGTTCGTGAGCAAAGCCCTTGCGGGATTCTTCGCCTTTAAGTGATTTGGAAAGGGAAGAATCTCATTTGGTATTTCTCGAACGAGCATATTCTGCGAAATAGTTGGAAATCCGTCAACAAAAGGAACGCCCTTTTCCTTTAGTATTTTCTCCAATTTGGCTACAATAGCATACTTGTCTAGTTTCATACATTTACCGTTTGTTGTTCGCTAATTTCTAACAAATTGAATAAAAAATTTCCATCTACGCGAATTCCACATCACTTCCAGATTCAATAGCGACATCAAATTGCTTTATAAGTTTGTCGCAGACTTCTTTGGTTTCAGGATGCTGTTGAGCATATTTCTCTGTCAAAGTTTTTGCCGCGAGTACATCTTTATTCAGCAAAGTAGAGAATTCGCCTCGATCGATGAACACATTGAATTTATCAACGAAAGTCAATAAAAACGCATCAATTAAATTAAATTCCTGGTGATTTAGCACCAATCTTTTGAAATGAGGCTTATACGTTTCATCTTCATCGTATCCGTATTCAAGAGCCTCTCGACCCATTTCATCCAACGGGACATCTACAAATAAAGGTGTTTCATCTTCTTTCCACTCCATAGTTTTCTCCTATTTTTGAATAAGTTTTAGTTCCTGCAACCGATACTTCATCGGATTAAAGTTCACACCAAATTGCTTCGCCAACATAGAAATATGAGCATTCACCCAGCGCTTCATTTCTAGCGGCTTCTGAGGAAAGCCCTTTAAACGCAAACGTTTAATAAAAGCCTGCGAAACATCCTCTTGTGGCATCAAGAAACATGCGGCAGCATAGTTTGCCTGCCATTCAAGAATATTTATCGCAGAATCGTCTTCGGAGCAACCAAAAATTGTAAATGAGTCTTTGCTACATGAATGAAACGCATCGGAGTCATTTTTAGAAAAATAATATTGATGCAGTAACCAATGGAAGCATTCATGTACAACAGTGTAATTCTCTTTTCCCCGGTCTTTACCTTCATTCAAGGCTTGGTCTATGACAATAGTGCCACGAGCAAAATTATTGAATTCAGGCTCTTTTGATTGCTTATTAACGTAGCTTTCCCATGTTGGCAAGGTAGTGTCGCTAAAACAAACACACCCTAAAATACTTTGATCGGGCGTTATATACTTCCAGTCCGGCTCGCATCCCACAAAATCGACAAAATCATACACATCAATCGCAGTACTTCTCTGCGGTCTCCAGGAAGAAAACTCTTTGCGTTTGGCACACGCAAATTCTTCCAATTGTGACGATGTATAGATTTTCACATTCATCTACTTTTTTTGTCCTTGTTTCTCAATGCTCTTTAAAATCTGGACCCATTCCTTTTCGCCAAGATTTAAGTCCCTTGCTTTGCGAAGTGCAACACGAGCTGCATTTTGACTTGTGACGTAATCCGAAATATCCGGAGCGATTGTCCCGACTCTGGCCTCGCCAGCCAAATCAAACATTTGATTTTTTTCATCTTCCGACAATTTCAAAACTTCCGCAATCTTGTAAATTTTTTCCTTATCAGGCGGATAACGATGATTTTTTTCGATGTCGCTCATATAGGCCGGGGCTATATCCAATTCTTTGGCCAATGCCCTTAGATTTACCCCCTCTTTTAAGCGTTTTTCCCTTACAAAATCTCCAAAAGTCATCGTATCCTCGCTTTAAATTGTAATATGTTCGCTAATTTCTAACAATTATATATTATTTCGGTCAAAAAGGCAAGAGTTTTTTTTGAAAAAATCGTCTATTTCACTCAGAAAGATTGGTGATTTCCCTCAAAATACACGTCGCCAACGTCTTTTGAGCCTCACCAAACGCACCATAGTTCTCCATCACGGACCTTACATCCAGCAAGACTCCCGCGATTCGGTGGTAAGGACGATAATCGTCTTCACCCGGCATTGCGTCAAGATTTTTCCAGTTCCCATGGCAAAAGCCTATAAAGCGCATCTTGCAAGGACGCGTTTCAAATCCGTCGTCCGGTGGCAGATTCAAGTTGTCGGCATCAAAACAATACGGCAGTAGGAACGCGTTGTAGATAGGCTTTGGCAGAGTGTCGTTCTGGGGCGAAGCCGAAGGCGTAGCGATAGAATCTACTCCTAAAATCGTTTTCCAATGTGTTTCCACATATTCCGCATAAGCAATTTGCTTGCAGATTGAACCAGATGAAGGCAAATCTGCCGCAGAACCAGTCATGCCAAACTTATAGTATTTAGCATCCAGAACATAAAGACGATGGCCTTCCTCATCCCACATAATCGTATCGGGACGCATTGCATAATTGGGATTTTCGTATCCGCGGGCTCCAGAACTCAGATCCCATTCACAATGCGGATTAAATTTATCCTTGGCAACTCCCTGCGGCAACTTCCCGAAAATCTTATCCACCATCGCTTCCCACACAGGGGCGAAGGTATTTACGCCAAAATAGAAATCGTTTGCAATCTTTCCGTCTTCGGTTCTATGCCCGGCAAGATACTCCACAATTCGCGCCAAATCAGCAAGCAAGCGTAAATCGCGGTCATTAAACGTCTTCGCAAGTTTAGAATGAATTGCGTTGCAGAACAGGTCATAATCAAAATCCAGCAGCGGTTCTTCGGACGGTTCTATGCCGAATAAAAATCCGAGTTTCACAAGAGCGTCATGAACGCAGAACTTGTGGACTTGCGTAATGAGCGTATCTTCGTTATAACTGACTTTACGGGCGATAAAATCCAGGTACACAAGATTCTGGGCATCTTCGGTAATGACAGGTTGCATGGCCTTGATTGTCCGTTCCCAACTGATTTTTCCGTTCGCGCCCTTTTTGTACAGAATTTCCTTTTCATCAAGGTAACCGAAATCGAGAAAATTTCGGATAACATTCAAGTACGAAACCATCGGAAATCCAGATTCGCCATGTTCTTCCGCAAATGTGGAAATGGACGAATCCTGATGAATCTGTTCCTGCAGCAAAGGATCAGAAAGTACCGTAAAAAGATTGACGACACATTCCCGCAATTCTTCTTCGGGAAGTTCGCGCAAAGTCGAATCGTCCTTGAAATATCCCAAAGGAAAGATGATGCTTGTTTCCAGCGCTCCATCTTCCTTTGATTTTTCACAACGAATGCCGACGAACTCGGTCTCCGAATTCGCCTTGGATTCGCAGGAACATATTTCGTTTAGCTTTTGCATCAAGGATTACAGCGTTGGCGATGCTACAAATGCGACAAGATTCGACTTGTCCTTGAAAACGTCAAAGCGTTCTTTCCCTTCAGACGGTTTTTCAAAGGAGTTGATCAACTTTTCCAAGGTATCAATACCATCTGCAAAAATCTGCGGACGCTTGAATTTGAAAACGTCATCCCACAGGAATTTCAGGACCTTTTCGGCAAAGACCTTGTCGTCTATAATGCCGCCCACGTTGCTCACGAACCAGACTCCAAGCCGCTTGTCTTCGGTGCTGGAAAGACCCTTGAGGGTGGCTGTAATTTTGGCGTTGATCCATCCCCAGAATTGTCCCCATTTAATGCCGGTATCGTCAATTTCTGCGTTGTACTGAGCATTGACGGCAGGCTTAGTGAGGTCAAATTCGTTGCGGACTAGTTCCATGTCAAAACGACGCTGGAAGGCATTATCCAAGGTGAACACATTTTGGTCGCTGGTGTTCATCGTCGCCAAGATGGAAAGGTTAGGCGGCAAGCGGATAGCCGTATTCGAATCAAAGCGAATATTCCCAATCTGAATGCTATTTTCAGTTCCCCGAATATAGGCGTTGACATCATCATTCTGGACAAAATACTGGCTCCAGCCTTCTGTAAACGTGTTTACAGAAGCATTTGCAGGGTCATTGCCGAGAGAGTCCGTTTCGCCTGTCTTGAGCCTGTCTAACAACTGGAAGGTGTCACCGAAAATGGCAGCCGCATTACCACGGTTGATTTCTTCGATAACTAGGTAAAAATGTTCATTAGGATTAAGGTACGCCCGCTTGATAATTTGCGTAAACGGCCCGGGAGTAAATTCATAGGTGACGTGACCGTTGACTTTCGGCAAGATTTGCCCGATGAATTCGGCGTTGGTGTATTCCGGGTGGAATACGACACGAACCTTATTTTTCTCAGAAACGTCCTTCAGTTGCTCCCTGATTTTATTGCTCTTTCCGCACCCTGGAACACCGTAGTAGATGATTTGGGAGGGGGTGAAGGAAGATGTATTATTCTGTTTCTTAACCTCACCAACATTCTCATTAGTTTTCTTTATTTCCTCAATATTTTCAAAGAAATCCTTTTTTATAAATAAAATTGCATTTCCTTGAGCGGCATACAAAGGTTGATAAAAAGGCCCTCTACTTAATTCATCTGGTTTTGCAACAACAGAATAAATATCTTTAGATGGTTTAAATACAATAGAACCATGCGTTTTGTCAAATTTATATTTACGCCATCCAACAGAAAAATCGTAATTCCAAGATTGATTAAAAGAATCTTCATATTCGATATCAAATGAAGCGAGTTCTTTAAACCAATCTTTTTCCCATTCTTTGGGAATATTCAAAAAGTCTTTAACTTTTTGTATTAATGAATCACTTGTAAGTCGTTCTTGAAAAGATATATTTCGAAATAAAAATACAGCCAAAGAAAGAAAATTTATCTTTTTATTGGCTAGTAATTCATAAGAAACCCAAGAAGCAAAATCTTTTCGCAACAACAGCCAATCATCATCATTTGTCTGTTTATTATTATCTATTGTATTTTGAAGAGAGAAGAAATTTTTTAAATCATTTTGAACACCATTTTTATCACAAACAATGAGACTCATGGTTCCTATTGATGTAGGCAATTTCAAATATTTTTTAACATTCTTTACAATTGTCAGAACGCCCCAAAATTTATTATCAATTCCCAATTGAGCAATTTCATCAAAGGCTCTTTGAACGGTTTGCTGACTCAATATCATCATTTACCCCCTTCTAATGCCTTTAGCATTTGTCGAGCAATTGCTTTAAGAACAGGAACGCTTACTGAATTCCCAAGTTGCTTAAACGCTTGCATATCGGAAACAGGCATTTTGAATGATTCTGGGAAACCCTGTAAACGAAGTGATTCTCTAACAGATAGTTTTCGACCCAAATCCCAAAGTTTTGGTGTTCTATTTGCAATTATGGTTGACGCATATGTATCCAGGCAAGAGTAGAACGCTTCTTGTATCTGCGTCTTTGCATGGTCGCCAACATGAAATCTCAAAGAACCATCAGCCTTTTGGAATGAATAGATGCCGTATTTCCCTTTTTTAGTATTTGGCTTATACTTGGAGTTGTCGTGCTTTACCCTGACTTCATCTTTAGCATGATCAAAGTGATATTTGATTCGATCTAATTCAAATTGAGTCAATTTCAATGTCGGGTCATTATTATCAATATCGACAATGTCTCGTAATACGGCCTTTTTGTTTAAAGGCTTAGGAAATTCAAAATTCACATCCTTACGAAAACCAACGCAGTACCAACGTTCTCTTTTTTGAGGAAGTCCAAAATCTAAGGAAGAGAGGACTGTTGAAAATACATGATATCCAAGTTCATTTTCCAGAATGTCAAGAATGGTGGCAACCGTTTCTCCACCTTTATGCGAAACCAGTCCCTTGACATTTTCCAAGAAGAACATTCTTGGTTTCTTTTCTTTCAAGATTTCCTTAATGTTAAAAAAGAGCGTTCCTCTTGTTTTGTCTTCAAAACCTTTTTTCTGTCCAGCATAACTGAACGGCTGACAAGGAAAACCTGCACACAAACAATCAAAGTCTGGGATATCTTTAGGAGCGATTTTATTAATATCTTCGTTGAACATTCCTGAGCTAAACAGTTCAGGAGATTTTCGTTCAAAATTTGTTTGATAAGTTTGTCGAGCGAATTTATCTATTTCACTCGCAAAAACACATTCACCGCCAACAGATTCCATTGCTAAATGGAACCCTCCGATACCAGCAAACAAATCGATGAACTTGAACTTCGGTTTGCTTTTATCGTCCTTAACAACCTTTTTACTCGGCACTTTTCGCTCCGTGTTGAAAGTGAACGAGTTCACTCTCGCGGGAGCGGTTCTGGCCGATTCGCTTGGCCGGAGTGCGGACAAAAAGAAAGGGCGGGGAGCCGACTCACTCCTCGCCTAAAAACGCGACATTTTCAAAAGAATACAATACTCGCGACATGCCAGCCGAAGATTGCTTCGCCAGATTCTATCGCCCTATCGCTACGCTCCAGGGCTCCAGAATGACAGGCTCGCAATAACGCGGCACAATTCCCCAAGACATACACTACGCCCAGGGTACACTACGCCCATGCAATACACGGGCTGTGGCGAGTCATTGTCTTATTCTCGTTGCTGAAAGTGTCGAAGTTCCAAGTAGAGGACAAGAGCAAAACTCAGCGAGTCTACCCCCGTTCTGCACTTGTCCAGTCATTTTTGGATACAAAAAAGGCGTGGAGTTGAATGCATTTACCTACTTGAGGCCTTCGACTGCCCGCAACGAATAAACGCAAACAACTCACGCCCCAAATGGCCGTTTGCCTACAGGCAGATTTATCAAATATGCATGTACCAAAACGATGCGGCTGGCCTAAGCCGGTCGCAGACGTGAGCGTCGCCTTGTTCTCGTTGCAGAAATTGTCGAAGTTTCAAGTAGAGAACAAGAGAAAACTCTATTTGCAAGGAAATATAGATTTTTGGAATGGCAAAAGGTGACACTTGCCGTTTTTGTTGAAAAAAAACGACCTAAAACAGCAAAACCGGCCCCTGCGGACCGGCTTTGGGCTTATTTTCTTGAAAAGGCCCTAGTTAAAGGAGCCCGTGTTCCTTGAGAATCTTCTCGTACTTGTCGGCACGAGACTTCTCTTCATCCGCACGAGTTTCAGCCTCGCTGGCGCGCTTTTCGGCGGCCTTAGTGCGCTGGCGCTCATCGTACACCAAGTCATCCAATTCCTGTTGCCAAGTCATATAGCGCTTCCTCGTTTCGTTGTCCGAAAGATACCATTGCCGCTGAAGTTCGATGTTCTTTGTTCCCTTGGATGTTGCCTTGTTGGTCGCAAAGTATTCAAGATACTCCTTGACCGACTGCTCGGCGACATCCCTGTACTTATTGAATATAATAAATTCTGCAAGGCGAGAGAAGTGACAAACTTGTTTGGCATTTCCGAGCCGCAGCGAATTTGGAGCGAAGCTCAAAAATTTTTGTAACAGAGGTCGCCCAATTCATGTTCGGGATGCCCTTTTTCCAGATTCTTGAACCTGTAGACGGCGCGATCCTGCTTGAAGATGTCGTCAGGACAAATAAAGATGATGTACTGTTCCTTGAGGTTGCGGTAAGATTCGCCCTTGTTCAGGGCTTCTGAATCGCACAGTGCCTGGTAGTAGCGGGCTCGCTTCGGAAGCTCGTGGGTGTCCTCAATCTGCATCTCGATGTCGAAGGTGCGCATGATCTCGCCATCGGGGCCCTGTTCCTTTACGAACACGTCGTAGCGGACGCCCTTGTTGAAGGGGCTTGTTTCGGTGGATTTCTCCGGCTCCGGTTCCTGCAGGTCAAAAATCTTGATTCCGAGGATGGCTTCCAGGAAAGGCTTCGCGATATGCTTATGGCTGAATACCAGCGCGAACATGAAGCGGTTCGTGATGGGCAGTTCCTCGAACGGAACGTGGTTTGGATCCATAATGCTCCTTTACGCGGCATGCGCCGCGCGGTAAAAAAAACAAAAAAAGAGCCGTTCCTATGTCATATAAAATAATACGATATAGAAAACGGCTCTTTTGTGAGCTTGGCCAGCTATTTGCTGGTCGTGTAGAATATAGCAAACAATTCTGTAGAAAAGTATTGTTTCGCAAAATTTTTTCATTTTGCAAACAGTTGTTTGCAAACAAGCAGATTTCAACCGCCTCTGCTTTAGTGCTCAGGTACTCCTTTCGGAGAAACTGTAAAGTAGAGCCGTATTTTCTGTATTGTGCAAGCAAAGGCGCAAAGGTAAATTTAGGGAGAACAATAAACAAGAGGTAAAAATATGACAGTTGAAAATGTAACGCTTTCTAATGGAATCAAGATGCCGCTGGAAGGATTCGGCGTGTTTCAGGTCCCTGACGCTGCGGTATGCAAGCAGGCCGTGCTCGATGCGATCAGCGTGGGCAACAGGCTTATCGATACGGCGGCCATCTACATGAACGAAGAAGCCGTGGGCGATGCCGTCAAGGAAGCAATCGATACGGGCCTTGTCAAGCGCGAGGAACTCTTTATCACCACGAAATTGTGGCCGTCTGATATGAGCTACGAGGGTGCAAAGGTCGCTTTTGAACGTTCCCTGAAAAAGCTCATGCTCGATTACCTGGACATGTTCATGCTCCACCAGCCCTACGGCGATGTCTATGGGGCATGGAAGGCGATGGTCGAACTTTACAACGAAGGAAAAATAAAGGCGCTCGGTGTCGCAAACTTTAGCATCGGCAAGTTCACGGAATTCGCTGAAATCGTTGACGTGAAACCGCACGTGAACCAGATCGAAATGCATCCGTTCTTTTCGCAGTATGCCGCCATCGAAAACATGAAGGGCTACGGCACCGTCCCGCAGGCTTGGGCACCGCTCGCCGAAGGCAAACACGGCATTTTCACGCACCCGCTCCTGAGTGCCATTGGCAAAAAGTACGGCAAGACCGCCGCCCAGGTGGCCCTCAAGTGGAATGCCCAGCGCGGGGTTTCCATTATTCCGAAATCCGTTCATAAGGAACGCATGGAACAGAATATTGACATTTGGGACTTTACGCTTTCCGCCGAGGATATGAAGCAGATTGACGCTCTGGACATAGGCCATAGCGAAATCATCGACCATAACAATCCCGAAGTTGTCAGGTATATTCTCTCTGCAAAGTCGGAATAGGGGGAGGAATGCGGGAAAAAAGGGTCTTTCCCATGGTTTTGGCCTAGGAACGGGTACGGTTGCGGAAGGGTGGCTTGACAAGGCTGTTAAATTTTGGGAATTTGTAGATAATCGATGAAAAAAGTTCTGACGACATTCAAGACGGTATTGCTTTCGCTCGTGTTCACGACCGTGGCGTACGCCGCGGATCCCTCTGCCGAATTTCCCGACAGCGTAAATGTTGCCGACCATTCCAGCGAAACATCCGAGCTTAAGCTTTCCCCGTTCGATCACCTGGGCCATAACATGTTGCTGAGTGCGTTCGGCTGGCCGCTCGGGTTCCACATGCTCGGCGGTGCACTTACGTACAAGTTTTCGATGGAAAATAACGACTTGATGGTGGCGCGTTTTGCGGCCCGTCAGGACCAGTTGGCGTACGGCATTGCGTTCACTCCCGGCATGATGATGGGGACATTTTTCCCGATCCTTGTTCCGGGCTACATGTACTTTATCAGCGACAACCGCGCGCTGAACAACACCGGTGCCGTCGCCGTGCAGGCTACCGCCGTGGCGTTCCTCTACAACAACATCCTCAAGGCGATTTCGGCACGCGAACACCCTGACGCGGAACTCAATAGCGGCGAGCGTTCCCGCGATTTCAAGTGGGGGCTCTTCAGGCGCGGCGTCTTTTACGGCTGGCCCTCGGGGCATTCCATGACCAACGCGGCCATGGCCATGAGCATCGCAAGCTACAACCGCGACAAGCCCCTCGTCGTGGCGGGCTGCGCCCTGTATGCAGGCTACATCGCGACAAGCATGGTGCTCGGCGCAAAAGGGGAGGCCCACTGGTTCTCCGACGCCGTCGCGGGCACCCTGATGGGAGCCTCCATCGGCTGGTACATCGGCAGCGTGTTCTACAAGGAAAAAGTCGGCGAAAAGCAGACCCCGCCCAAGGTCACCATCGCCCCGCTCTTTTACGACGATACCAAAGGCGCCGTGCTCAGCGTGAGAATTTAAGCCAAACGCCTGGTGCACAACCTTGGGTAACGATGAAATTTACTTTTCTTTCGCCAAAACTCGTCGTTTGAGCGATTTTTGGCGAAAATAAAGATGATATCTCGCCAAAACTTAAATTTTTGTTGACTTTTGGCGAAAAATGTTGTAAATTTAAGATTATGAGTATAATTGGAAGAAATTCTGAAATCGAACTGCTAGAGCGATATATCGCCTCTAAAAATGCAGAATTCATCGCTTTATATGGTAGGCGCCGCGTAGGGAAAACCTTCCTCGTCAACCAGACCTTCAAAGGCCAATTCGCTTTTTCAATGACCGGAGTCTTGGAAGGTAAAAAGGAAGACCAAATAGACGCGTTCCTTGACGCCATGGACATCTTCGGTTACAAGAGCAATGAACGTCCTAAAAATTGGATGGAGGCGTTTTCTCAACTGCGCAAAGCCCTTTCGGACAGAATTTCTAACGGCAACCCCTGTATCGTTTTCATTGACGAAATTCCAAGCCTCGATACACAGGGTTCTGGTTTTACAAAAGCCCTAGGGCATTTTTGGAATAGTTGGGCTTCGACCCAAGACAACTTTAAACTTATCGTATGTGGTTCCGCAACATCCTGGATGATAAAGAACCTCATCGACAGCAAGGCCGGGCTGCACAACAGGATTACACACGAGATAAAGCTTTTGCCTTTTACGCTCAAGGAAACCGAGGAATATCTACTCTCAAAAAACTTCACTTGGTCCAGGCAAATGGTCTTGCAGTCGTACATGTTCACAGGCGGTGTTGCCTACTACCTCAGCCTCTTCGACGAAAGCGAAAGCCTTGCCCAAAACATAGACCGACTTTACTTCTCCGAAAACGGGGAAATGCGGCGCGAATACAAGCGACTTTTCAAGACTCTTTTCAATGCGGCAGAACCATACATGCGTATTGTGGAAACACTCGCTCAAAAAAAACAGGGTATGACCCGCAAGGAAATCATCGCGTCAATGAAGGCTGAAAAAGGCGGTACCCTCTCCGAGCAGATTCAAAATCTCATCGAATGTGGATTTATCCGAAAATACATGGTGCGCGAAAAGAAGGTCGTCAAGGAAAACAGCGGCATTTATCAGCTGGTCGATCCGTTTACCTTATTCCACCTATACTTCAACAGCAAAGCCAAGGGCGACACCCGCTTTTGGGAGAACCACATCAATACCCCCGTCGTGAATACTTGGCTTGGGCTCGCTTTCGAAAAAGTCTGCCTGCTCCATACTCAACAAATTAAAGAAGCTCTCAGGATTGATGCGATTTCGACACAGCAGTATTCTTGGCGCAGCAAAGACAAGAAAACACCTGCCCAGATTGACCTGATTATTGACCGGGCCGACGGAATGATAAACCTTTGCGAATTGAAATACTCCGAAACGGATTACACCCTTACCGAATCGGAATTCAACAAGATGGAACGCCGTTTTGCAGCGTTCGTGAGCGAAACCGGAACCCGCAAGGGAATATTCAAAACGCTCATTACGGCAAGTCCTTTGAAAAAGAACCAATATTCAGAATCAATTCCCGTTAAGCTTACTGCGGATTGCTTATATTAAAAAGCGTTTGTTTCCACTATGCGTCCTGCGCATACTGAGCATGAAAATTAAGCATTTTGCGCATGCTCCGAAAAAATTTATATTATATGCAAAGTATTTCGGAGTGGCAAAGTGAAACTCAAGTTTTTAACGCTATTTTCAATCCTTGCGCTCGCTGCGAGCGTGTTTGCGGAGAGTGCCATGAGCAACATTACGGTAAACCTGCGCTATACGGGTAAGAACGGGGCGGCAAAGAAGTTCGCCGAAGAGATGGTTTCTAGCGGGACTGTGGCGAAAATCCGTGCCGAGAAGGGCAATATCCGCTACGAATATTTCCAGTCGCTGGACGATCCAGAGACCATCTTGCTGATTGACGCGTGGGAAAGCCAGGCGGCCATCGACGCGCACCACGCTTCGCCCATGATGAAGACGATTGCGAAACTCCGCGACAAGTACGACTTGAAAATGACTGTCGAACGCTACACGCCCGACAACACCATGCCAAAGACCGACGAAAAGTTCATCAGGAAGTAGCCCTATGAAATCGCCCGCGTTGTTTTCGACTTTGCTCCTGGCTCTGTTTTTGAGCCTCTTTGCTGCGTGTTCCGACGACAGTTCGTCTTCGCCGACAGGCGCCGGGGAAGCTGTCGAATCCAGCGTCTCGCAAGACGGCAAAAACTCCGCGACTTCAAGTTCCGCGACTTCGAAGAACGAAGCTTTATCCAGTTCAGAATCAACCGTTTCGAGCAGCTCGGCTAATTCAAGTTCGGCGACATCCAGTTCCGCGACATCGGCGAGTAAGTCCCGCGGCAAAACGCTCGTGGCTTACTTCTCCAGAACGGGCAACACCAAGCCACTGGCCGAATACGCCGCAGAACACCTAGGCGCAACATTGTTCGAAATCACCGCAAAAATCCCTTACACCGACGAAGACATCGCCTATTATACGGACTGCCGCGCCGACCGCGAACAGAAAGACGAATCCGCCCGCCCCGAAATCGCAACCGCTGTCGAGAACATGGACGAATACGATACCGTCATCATCGCGCACCCGATATGGCATGGGATTGCTCCTCGCATCATAAGCACGTTCCTCGAAAGCTACGACTTTTCGGGTAAGACGTTGCTCACCTTCTGCACGTCGGCTTCAAGCCCGCTGGGCCAAAGCGCCAAACAGCTGCAGGAACTCACGCCCAATTCCACCTGGCTCGAAAGCAAACGCTTCGCCATCGGCACCAGCCGCGAAGAAATCGAAGAATGGCTGGAAGAAGTTTTGCACCCGTAACCCATAGTCGACCATCATCGGGATTGCCATGAATTTTAAGAATTACTTAACTGCAAGCGTTGTTTTGACCGCATTCCTGGCCGCGGCCGCCTTTGCCGGCGGTGCCATCGACGTTCATTCCCACGTGATTCCTGCGGATTATTTGGCCAGTTTGCAAAAGCATAACGCTCTGCTGGATGAAGGTTTTCCGCTCCCCAAATGGGACGTGAGCGCCCACCTGAAATGGATGGACGAGGCCCAGGTGCAAACCTCTGTTTTGACGCTGGCCGACCTTGCGCCCTATTACGACATGATTCTCGAAGGCAACGCCCGCGCGCTGTTTGTCGATAAGGCGTCTAGCGGGAAAGCGTCCAGCGGGAATTAGTTACCGACCGGTTGCGGTTAGATAAGCGCAGATAGCGGTGTAGTAGCCGGTTACCGCTTCGGTGTAAGTGTCGTTTGCCTGCTGCCGTAGCGTCTCTGCTTCAAGCATGTTGCTGAGTGTCGCGGTACCGGCATTGTAGAATTCTCGTTGCATCCGCAAGTTTTCTTCGGCCTGGGCAACGGCATCCTTGCTGATTTCAATTTGCTTAAAGGATTCCTCGAGCGTATTCCACTTGGCATCGATATCCACCTTGATAAGGTTCTTGTTCTCGGCTTCGTCAATTGCCGCCTTTTGTGCCTTCAGGTAGTATTTTGCCGTAGAATAACTGTTGCTCCACCAGTCCGAAATGGGGACTGTCACCGAAGCAAACAAAATCCCGTTTACGGCATCGTCGTCCAGCAGATTCTGGTACAACAGGCTCGCACCAACCGCAACGGTGGGGAGAACTTTTCCCCTTTCCATGGAACGTTCCTTTTCGGCGACTTCGCGATTTACGGCGAGCAGTTTGCTTTCGGCCCTGCGTTCCACCGCCTCGTCGGCGGACATCTTGTACTCTTCGGGCGGATTGATTTTATCGAGAGAGGTTTCGGCCAGGTCGAATTCGCTGTTGTCCAGGTTCATTTGCCGTGCCAGCATGAGCTTTGCGACCGATATGCCGTTTTCTACCTTGATGCGGTTGCTCTCCAGTTTTTTCTTTTCGAGATCCACGCGGAGCAGGTCGTTTTTGACGGCGGCACCCGCCTCTACGGCCACCTGCACGTCGGCCCGAATCGTTTCCACCTGTTTTTCGGCCTCGGCAATGGTCTTCAATTTTTCCTTGAGCGAAACAATCAGCCAGTAGTAGGTTTCCGTATTCTTGCGGACTTCGGTTTCGGCAAGGTGCTCCTGCAACTTGGCCGCCTTTGTCCCGATTTTGGCGAGCTGGTTTCCCTTGTGAATTTGTCCGCCCACAAACAGGGGCTGCACCAGCGTCAAGTGGCCTATGATTCCCTTGTCTATCATGCCCATGGAATACGAGGTCGGCAGGCCCGCAAGCATGGCGGGGTCGAGGCCCATCTGCGCAATTGTCGGTGCAAGCTGCTGGCCTATTCCCTCTATTTCTGAGGACATGTCAATCTTCTGCTTTACCAGGTAGTCGTTTGCCATGAATGCAAAGCCGCCCGCAAAAACCTTCGGAAAATACGCAGGGAACGCGCTGCCTTCGGTTTCTTCGGCCATCTGGCGGTTCACCTTGGCGCTCTTGAGGGTCGCGTTGTTTTCGCGTGCTATGCGCAGGCAGTCATCGAGCGTATAAATATCCGCCGCCAGCAAAAAAGAATGCAAGCCAAAAATAAAAGCCGCTATTTTAACATACAATTTATTCATAATTTTTAATCCAAATTCACTTCACATTCCACACTACACACTTTTCCTCTGCCTCACCCGTACGCCGCTTACCTTCCAGTACAGAACCGGCAATACGGTCAATATGAAGCACATGGTAATGAGCGTCCCGATAAAAATCACTCCACCCATAGGCATCCAGAGAGTACTCCCGCCAAGAATCATGGGAATCACGCCGACCGATGCCGCCGCCGATGTCAGGAATATGGGGCGCATCCTGCGGAGCGCTGAATTGAAGATGGCCGTCTGTGCGTCGCAATGTTCGTTCTTCTTGAGCTCTTCGGCATAGTCAATCATGATGATGCCGTTTCGTACCATGATTCCGAGCAAGCTGACAACGCCGAGAACGGCGGTCATGCTGAAATCGAGATGCATCGCGTTCAGGGCGACCCCGGTTCCGAAGGTGCACAACGCTAGGGAGCCTATGAGCATTATCGCGGTCCTTACATTCTTGAAATGCCAAAGCAGAATAAAGAATATGATGACGACGGCACAGGCTAGCGCCGAAATTACACGGGGCATCTGTTCGAAGACGACTTCCGTTTCGCCACCAAATGTCACATCAACGTTTTCGCCTTTCAGCCATTCCTTTATGCGAGAACCGTGTTTCATTATCAGGTCGTTCGCGCTTATTTCGGGGTAAACTTCCGCCGTCACGTTTACCGTAGGGCGACCGTTCCTGTGGTCGATTTGCCCTACATGGAAAACGGGGGTAAGGTCTGCCACCTGTCTCAACGGGACGTTGCCGAGTCCGCCGTATGTCGGCATCTTTTCGTTTGCGAGAGCCGCCGCGTCGGCCTTGTCGCTATGGGTACTTTTCAGCACTACGGGGATATTCCTGTCACCTTCCCAAATGCTTGCAAGTGGGATTCCGCTGCTGTATCGCGCCATGAGCAGCGCCTGTGTTTCCATCTGGGTAATGCCCAGCCTTGCCGCATCGTCGGTGAGCGAGACTTGTACACCGTTCAGGGGTTCCCTCAGGCTGGAGCGCACTTGGTACACGCCGGGCAACTGCCGCAAGTAACTGCTCACGATTTCCGATGCCCTCTGGAGGCTTTCCAGCGAATCGCCCGATATCCGCACTTCGATGGGGTAGGCCGCCTCGCTGTAGCTCAGCTGCTTGAACCGCACCTGTGCTTCGGGAAAGTAGTCCGCGTACGAGGCGGCGTATTCCTGAATCATCTCTTCGGTGGCGTCGACGCCCTGGGTATTGACGATAAACTGCGCAAAGTTTGAACCGCCGAACTGCGGAGCGTATGTCAGGTGGAACCTGGGCGAAGATGCCCCCACGAAATTCGTGATGGAAACCACCCGCTTGTCTGCCGAAAGAATCTTTTCGAGACTGTCCGCCACTTGTGCCGTCTTTTCGAGGGCCGTTCCCATGGGCATGAATATTTCTACAGAGAATTGGTTGCGCTGCGCCGTGGAGAAGAGCTTAATCGGCCTCGAAATCATACCGTAAAGGCCAACGCAGACAGCCAAAAAGGCGCAGAAGAGCGTGAGCTTTGGAAACTTGAAGCAGACCTTCAGTGTCTTTTCGTGGATTTTCCCGGCAATGGCCTCGAAGTTGAACTTGCTCGGCTTCTTGTTCTTTGGCTTGAGGAATGCGAACTGCAGATAGGGTACGACGAGTACCGCGATCAGTAGTGAAACGGAAAGCACAATGGTGAGCGCCCAGGGGAACAACTTCACGAAATCAGCAATCATTCCCTTGAACGTGTAGAGGAATGGGAAAAAGGTGATGCTGATGGCAAGGGTGGCCGAAAAAATGGACTTGAGAAAGTGGGATGCACTGTCGGCGGCAGCTCGCCAGCGGGATACCCCTTCCGAAATTTTTTCCTGGTAATCGTCTAGGATGACGATGGAATTGTCCACTATCATGCCGAGCGTTACGATAAGGGCCGCAAGCGTCACCGTGTTCAGTTCGAAATCGAAGGCGTAAAAGATTCCAAGCGAAATGAATATGCTCAAGGGGATAGTCGCCGCAGCCACCAAGGCAACCTTCATTGGCTGCAGGAGCAACACGACGATGACCACGGCGACAATTGCAATCAGGAGTTCTTTCAAAAAATCAAAAACGCTGTGGGCCACTACCTGGCTCTGATCCGTGATGCGCTGCATCTTTACTTCTTCAGGGAGGGCCTTGCCGAATTCCTCTAGCACGGACTCGATTTCGGACCCCATCTTTACCACGTCGTTTCCCGATTTCATCTCGACGCTTAGCACGACGCATTTGTTGCCGTTCTGCTCGATGTAAGAGGAGGGTTTCGGGTATTCACGCACCACTCTCGCCACGTCTTTCAGCCGCACTGTTTCACCCTGCGGCGTGCTGAAAATGACGGTCTCTTCTACATCGCGGACGGAGTTCACGCCCGATTCTACATATATGGGCGATTCCGTGTTGCCGTCTTTCAGCGTACCCGATATATTCACGAGCCCCTTGCCCGCAAGGAACAGCGCAGTCGACTTGAATCCGAGACCATAGTGCGAAAG
This sequence comes from Fibrobacter sp. UWCM, assembly GCF_900129735.1. Classification (NCBI taxonomy): domain Bacteria; kingdom Pseudomonadati; phylum Fibrobacterota; class Fibrobacteria; order Fibrobacterales; family Fibrobacteraceae; genus Fibrobacter; species Fibrobacter sp. UWCM. Next base: position 118,542 of record NZ_FQWR01000007.1, read on the forward strand.
CCGCTCATTGTCAAGGTAAACGGAAATCTGCTCTTTCTGTTCGCCGAAACGGTTTATCCGACCGACCGTTTTTAGTCGGCTTAGCTTGTTGGTGAGCTCGTCCAGATAATCGCTCAATTCGGCGTAAGTCTTGTTCTTGCTTTCCAGCGAAAGTAATAGCGAAGATGCCTCTCCGAAATCATCCATGACTACGATGGCGGCAACTCCTGCGGGCAGGTTCATCTTGAAGCCTTCTATGCCGTGCTTGAACCTGCTCCAGAAGGCGTCCTTGTCGTTCACGTAATCTTCGAGTTGCACCTGGATAATGGACATGCCGTCACGCGTGACGGAGGTGGTCTTGTGCTTCTGCACGTCACCATAGGTAAAGATGTAATCTTCGAGGGGTTTCGTGACCCGCTTTTCTACCTCCTGCACATTTGCTCCGGGGTAAACCGCAATCACCACGCCTTGACGTACCGTGAATCCGGGGAATTCGTTCTTGCGCATTTCGTATAGCCCGTAAATTCCGAACAGCGAGAGTATAAAGACGATAAGGAAAACTATCGCCCTGTAGCGCATGGCCGTTTCGACAAACGAACGTTTCTTTGGAGAACTCATGCTTATTTCTCCGTGTTATTGGATTCGACCTGCACTTTTTCGCCTTCGCCCACCTTGTTTGCCCCGGCGACAATTATGCTGTCGCCATCCTGCAAACCACGAACAAGGATTCCTTCGGTTCCGCCCAGGTTGAGCGTCACGTCAATATCGGCGCGGGTCGCCTTTCCGCCATTAATTTTCCAGACAAAGTTGTTATTGTCTTCGTCAAGCATGATAGCCGTTGCAGGCAATACGACCCCTTCTTGCCTTGTTTTGCCGGAAATTTCCATTTCGGCAATCATACCCGGCAACAGTTCACCGTTCCTGTTTGCAAGCTCTGCCTCGATTTCGTAAGAGCGCGATAGCGCGTTTGCAGAAACACTCCTGTTTGTGATTTTTCCTTGTATAACCTTGTCTCCCAAGGATGCGATGCGGATTTTTACGCCGTCGCCTACCTTGACTTTGCCAATTTCTTTTTCGGGGATGAAAGCGCGGACCTTGATTCTTGAAATATCCAGAATCCTGAAAACCGGGGCGCCGGGAAGCACGTTCTGCCCTAATTCTACGGCCTTTCCCGAAACGATTCCCGTGGCGGGCGCATACAGTTTGCAATCGTCAAGAGCCTTTTGCGCAAGCTTCTCCGAGGCGAGAGCCTGCTTGTACTTGCTTTCCACATCCATCCACTGGATTTCGGAAATGCTCTTGTTCTGGTAAAGTTTTTCCATGCGGCTGCGCGCATCTTCGGCCTGGTTCTTCATGGCGGTTGCAATATCCAGTGCGCTTTTGGCCGCCGTGTCATCAAGGGTTGCCACGAGTGCCCCCTTGCTCACCTTTTTCCCTTCGGCTACGTTCAGCGTCTTGACCGTCCCCGGCGAAGAAAAACTGACTGCTGTGGCCATTTTTTCGGCTAGCGAACCGCTATACACCTTGCTCTCAGAAATGTCGGACAGTGTCGCAATCTTGACAGAGACTTTTACAGGGCCGCGGATGTCTTTTCGAGGTGTTCCTTCGCCTTGACAACCGATACAGATAAACGAAAATACGATGAAGAAAATGAACTTTGTTTTCATAGTGACAAAGTTACCAAATTGGGTCTTGTAATTTTAGGTCAAAATTTCTCTAAAAAAAGACATTTTTACTATCAGAATTGCTGAAAAAGGTATTTTTGACTAAAATGCGGGAAATTTTTACCAATAGAAGAATGGACATTTTATTATCTTTCCAGTATGAATCCGTCGAAAAAAAGAAGTTTGCCTACAGCGGGTGCAGAAATCAGGACAGCGGATTTGTCCCTGTTGGATTTTTTTGAAAGAGGTGAGCCTCTTGCCCGGCAAGGTTGGCGTGTTCGATTCCATTGAGGGCCTTGATATTACAGGGTACTTCAGGATGCAGGGCGTTATTCTATTGATTATCGAGAATGGCAGTTGCACCATCGAAGTCAACATGAATACCTACGAACTAAAAAAAGGCGGTATATTCCTAGCGTTCCCGGGGCAGGTCCTCCGCGCCCTAAAAATCAGCGACGACGTGAAGACTCTCTGTGTCGCTTGCTCCACAGACATGCTCAACGACCTGATGTCACAAGTCAAGGACAGTATGCAACTGTTGCTGTTGGCTAAAAGGTCGCCTTACCTGCAGCGGGACAGGCAGGACTTCGAGCAGGTTGTCAAATCGTTTAAGCACCTGCAAGAAAAAATGCAGTTGCTACATGGCAATCCGTTCTATTATCAAATCATCAAGAACCAGTTATTGTCGCTCGCATTTGAATGCGTTGGCTTTTTGTATCGAAAAAACGCGACGCAACAGACATCGAACCGCAAGGAAGCCTTGTTCAACGCGTTTCTCCGCAATGTGGAAGAACATCACCAAAAGGAACATAGCGTCAAGTTCTACGCCGATATGCTTTTTGTAACCCCGAAGTACCTTTCGTTTGTCGTTGATGAAATAAGCGGCAAGGGCGCAAAGCAGTGGATAGACGACTACATCGCTCTCGATGCCAAGGTCCTTCTGCAGTCCACCCAGATGGATGTCCAGGAAATTTCGGACGAACTGAATTTCCCCGACGTGAGCTTTTTCGGCAAGTTCTTCAAGCGCATGACAGGCATGTCACCCAAGGCTTTCAGGTTGAAAAAGTGATAAAAAGTCATTTTTTTTTCTTGGAGCCAGAAATTTTCTAGGATTTGGGAATAATTTCGCCATTGAAATCTTCAAGAAATGCAAGAGCCTTATCGGTGTTAATCTCTATTTGCGTTTACTTTGTTTTTCTAGTTTGAAATGAATATTCATTATCTGAATAGCGGGATTATTTCGCCGTGTTTCGGGACATAGAATGCCGTGTCGGGAATGCCCAGTTCTTTTCTGGCTCTTGCGAGATCCTTCGGCGGGTCTTCGAGCCTGTCGTAAACAAAACCGAAGGTTCCCCAGTGCATGGCAAGGCTCAACTTTGATTTGGTTAGCAGATGTAACTGTGCTGCTTGCCGTGGGCTTGCGTGTACGCGGGTATAACGGCTAGGCTTGTAACTGCCTATGGGCAAGAAACTCACGTCAATAGGGGCGAATCTTTCTGCGATTTCCTTGTAGTATGACCCGTCACCCATGGCAAGGTCGCCCCCGAACCACATTTTTGTTGTATGCAGGGAATCTTCCGTTGGGCGTTCCAGAATCCACCCGCCCCATAGTGTTGATTTTGCGCTAGAGGCGAAAATTCCGCGACGACTCGTATGGTGCGCCGGTACGAACGTGATTTTCAGGGGGCCCGCCATTGTCGAATCCCACCAATCCAGTTCTATGATATTTTTTGAAGGTATTCCCCAACTTTCAAGAATTGCCGCCACTTTCAAGGGAACTGCAAATTTCACGTGGTTCCATCGGTTGAATATTTTTACGATGCTTGTACGGTCCAAATGGTCGTAATGGTCATGGCTTACGATTACCAAGTCTACATTGGGCAGGCTATCTAAAGACCTGCCGGGAGGGGTTCCTCGCTTAGGGCCAACAAGTTGAATGGGCGAGGAGTATGTACTGAACATCGGGTCGGTCAAAATTCCGTAACCGCGCCACAATATATAGTAGGTACTGTGTCCAATCCATGCGGCCGAACTTGCCGTTGAATCTCGCCAGAGATCCTCGTTGCCGCGGACTATCGGTAACCTGTACATACGTGTACGAAACTTGGGTACAAGCGAGTCTGCTTCCATGGTATCGCGAATGGGCGGGCAGCTGTCGTCCGTATTCTCGAAATGTCCGTTAGGCAGGTGGTGCCGTGGCAGGGGCGCTGTATTATGGGAAATTTCGACTGAAGAACAGGCGAAAAACAGAAGTGCAGGGATTGCTGCAAAAAAGGCTGTAAGCGGGAAGCGCATTTTATCAACATACATTTTTAGACCTCGAGAAACAAGAGAAGTCTGTATCCTTTATCCCTTGGTTTTGTCGCTCCGTCAGAAAGTTGCGAATATGCCCTTTTTAAACGACGTGATAATTTTTAAAGTTGCGCCGTGAAGTTCCTGAAAGTTCTAAAAGCGTTTGTTATTCTTGTCACGTCTTTTTGCGTTACCGCGTATGCACAAAATTTGGACGGGGAATTCTCGCAACTTCCGGACAGTCTCCGAATAAAGATTCTAGATAAGGATGCTGTCTTCAGCGTGCAGGAAGCGCGGGATCTGGTCAATTTCCGCAGGAGCATGGGTGACACCCTGGTTCCCAAAGAAAGTGCGCCCGACACAACCATTATTCCCAAAGACAGTCTGTTTGGCACCCACGTAAACCCGCTTATAGTCGGGACCGAAGTGCTCGGGCTCAACGCCTTTGTGTGGGCATGGGATTACTGGGTCCTGGACAAGAGTTACGCACATACGGGCCCCAGCTATTGGAAACGCAACTTCCGCGAAGGCTGGGAATGGGACCATAACCATTGGGCCATCAACTTTTACGGACATCCGTATCAAGGCTCCATGTATTACGCCACAGCCCGTGCCGGCGGCTACGGCTTTTACGGAAGCATGGTGTTTGCCGCCCTTGGGAGTTCCACTTGGGAAATGTTCTGCGAAACGGAATACCCGGCGCCGAACGACCTGATTTCTACGACGGTCGCGGGCTCCATGTTCGGCGAAGTCCTCTACAGACTTTCCCGCGCATCGTACAACGGTTCCAAGGTGCCCTGGTACAGGCACCTGCTCGCTTTTGCACTGGAACCCGCCGGATATGCCCAGCGCAGGGTGTTCGGCAACAGGGATTTTTATACGGGCTTGACACCAATTGAGTTGACGGTTGCCACGGGTATTGGCTCCAGGTTCGGTTCTGACTATCGGTTCGGTGGCGAAGATGCCGACGAGCTGGATGCCGAATGGAACGACCGTCACGGAATGATGGCGGTTTCCCTTGAGTATGGTCGACCCTACACGAGGGTAAGGAGACCGTTCGATTATTTCACTTTAAACTTCTTCGGCGAAGGCGGACTCGAAGGGAAAGTGTTGCAGATGGATATCATGGGGAAACTTGTGAACAGGGGTATCCACGGGCGAGGCCATTGGCTTGATTTTTCGGTGAATCTGGATTACGATACTTTTTACGGCGACCTTGCCACGGTAAGCACGCTTTCGCTTGGCGGGGCCATGGACATAGCCCTTTGGCTGACTCCCAACTTGCGGTTCCGTGTCATGAACCAGGTTTACTGGATTATGCTTGGCTCTGCCGACATGGGCTACGATGACATTATCCAAGAATTTCATCCGGATTACAAGCCCGACATGGATAGCTACCAGTACAATTCCGGCGTGAAATACAGCTTGATGATAGAAACCCTATACAAGAAGTGGAGAATCTACAACAAGACGACGATAGATGCCATGAAGACCATCGAGGGAACGACTGCGGAATATGGCGTTTCGGGCTGGGATTTCTTGCTCCTCAACAATACCGCGGTGGAATACAGACTGTTCTCCTGGTTGGATCTGGGCCACAGGCTTGACACCTACGTGAAAATGGCTGCCTATTCCTCGGAATATGCCGAACCCATGTCCAGGCGCATCCATGCCTTTTCGTGGTACCTGAACTTCCATTTGCTAGGGAGTTGACGCCAACGTCACTTTGAAAAATTCCACGTTCATTTCGCGGTCGGCGAGCGGCACAATCTTGCGGTCTTTGGGAATTTCGTAATCGAACTGATGATCCGAAACGAACGTCAACAGCGAAGATTGTTCGATGAGCTTTGAAATGCCTTTCGTGCTGTCGTGCTTGATGAAGGTGGCGTCGGGAATCTTCTTGCGCTTGACCTGCTCCCAGAACCCTACGTTGCTGCGCTGGATGATGGTCTCGCCCTTGAGTTCACGGAGCCGGATGGACTTGCGCTTGGCCAGCGGGTGCTTTTTGGGGAGCGCAATCGAGAGCCGCTCCTGCATGTATTTTTCGGCGCGGTATTTCTTTGCGCGGGGGGCCTTAAGCGTGATGCCGATATCCGCCGAGCCCTCGTTCAGCGCCTTCAGCACACCCGCCTCGTTGTCGATAATCTCGTAAGTGACTTGCGCGCCGGGGTATTTCTCCTGCAGTTCCTGCATCATCCGCATGGCGGGGAGGATGGCCACCGACGCGATGGAGAACGTGCGCGTACCCGCTCCCCGCGGGCTTACCTTTTCCATCATCTCGCCTTGCAAATCCATGATGCGCTTCGCGTATTCGGCAACCGTGCGTCCCTTCTCGTTCAGCTCGATGCGGTTCTTTTTGCGCTCGAAGAGCGGAGCACCGATTTCGTCTTCCAGCTTCTTGAACGCGCGGCTCACCGCCGGCTGCGAAGTGTAGAGCTTGTCCGCTACGGTAGAAAGGGTCCCGTATTCCAGGAACCCGGCCAGCAAACGCAAGATGTAAGTCTCGACAAACATAAAAAGCCCCTTTTGCGGAGAATATAATAATTCTGCTATGCGTCAAGTGAATAGTGGGGGCGATTTTCACCAGTTCTCGTAGCGGTGTCCCGTATCGAGGGCGGCGATTTGCTTCATTTCTTCGTCTGTCAACTCGAAGTCGAAAATCGATATGTTCTCTGCGATGTGGTCGGGGTTCTTGGAGCCCGGAATGGCAATGTAGCCCGATTGCACATGCCAGCGCAACACCACCTGTGCGGCCGATTTCCCGTGAGCCTTCGCTATCTTTGCGACAACCTTGTTCCCCAAGACGTCTTCGGTGTGGCCGCGCCCGCCCAGCGGGTAATAAGATTCAACCACAGCGCCGTAGCGTTTTGCGTAATCCTTGAATTCCGTGTTCTGGTAAAACACATGGTTCTCGTTTTGCACCACGGCAGGCTTGATTTCGAAATCGGCAAAAAAGCGCTTCGCCGTCTTTTCGGTGTAGTAATTCGATATGCCGATGGAACGAATCTTCTTCGCCTTCACCGCACGTTCCATAGCCTTGTAAACCGCCTTGTCTTCGGCGTCGCTCCCGTGCTGGTGCAACAGCATCAAATCAATATATTCGAGCCCCAGCTTTTCGAGTGAGTCGTCGATGTCTTCGTCCAGGGAACTGCTCCACGGCACCAGTTTCGACGTCACGAACAAATCTTCGCGCTTCACGAGCCCATCGTCAATCGCCCGGCGGATTCCCTTGCCCACGGCTTCTTCGTTGTCGTAATATTTTGCCGTATCAATCAATCGATACCCGTTCTTGATGGCGACATAGACAGCGTCTTCAGCCACCTTGCCGCGCAAAGTCCAAGTGCCAAGCCCGAGAATCGGCATATCGAAACCCGAATTCAACTTGACCGTTGGGGCCGCCCCTTTGCTATTCTGCACGATTGAATCTCCTTTGTCCGAAACCTTCGGCACCGCCTGCGACGCCGCATCGCTCGAACACGCCATGAACAGGAAAACGAGCAAGAAACTGAACCACCTCATGCCCTAAAAATAACCAAATCCCGCAACAAACCCAAATACTTATTTCGCATAAAAGATATGCTTTGAAGGCATAGGCGGGGGAGGAGTCCCCCTGATTGCAGCCTTGGCCTGTTGTCACCCTGGACCCTGGAGCGAAGCGATAGGGGATAGGGTCCAGGCCAAGTCTTCCATCACCCCCTCTCCTAAGGGGACACCCCCTAAAACCCCCGTTCCCGTGTTATCCTGAGCCCTGAAAGGGCGAAGGATCCAGACCTGTTTTTTTTAAAATCTTTCCCTCGATGTGCGCCTTCCCTCGCTCACAGATTCACTTTGTTCAACTGTTCGCTCGGGAAGCCCACATCTCGGTCAAAAAACAAGCGGTGGGTTCGGGAAATAAATGCTTTTGTGGGCGAAATCTGCTTTAGCAGGTTTGGCTAGTTACCGCAGGAGGAAACTCTTGTGACTGTTAGTTCCTGCGAGTTTCCGCCGAGAGTTCTGATTACTTGCGTATTATCGGCAATTTCCAGGAATTGTAACAGTTTTTTCTGTCCTGGTTTTATCCCCGCTCATAAAGAGCCCCTATAAGACCTAAAATATAGATTATTATACCCACATACCAATGCCTACCGGCAAATTAAACAAGATATGGAAATAAGGACTCTTCATCCGTACCAGATAGCCCACCCTGACATTGAACATGTCGATGATTGTCCCGATACAGAGCGAAAAGCCGTAATCAAAGCCAGTCTCGTTAATGTAGCCCAGTTCTGGACCTAGGGAAAACTTGAACGAAATGCCCCTTTCGTAGAAATATAGGATATTTGGCTGCAGCAAGAAGTTGAACCCGTCCGCATAAAAAGCATGCGTCCCAATAGTCCACAACCAAATGTGACTTGGTATAAAACTGGAATCATCACCTTTAATGTATATATAATTCCAATCACCAAAAACCCAATCTGCTCCAAAAGCGAAACCTGTGCCGCCTCCCAGGTACATATTCCAAGGAACCAATTCCCGAAAGAAAGTTTTTCCAGAGTTCTGCTGCACCCTAGCGGAATCCTGCGCTACATTGGGGGCCTGTTCCTCGTTGGCAAATGAGATGCCCGCCATCACGAGTACCATTAGAAAGGGTAAAAATAAACGATAAAACTTCATTTTTTTCGTTTTATCCCCGCTCATAAAGAGCCCCTATAAGACCTACTTCTTGAATATATCTTAATTAATGCAGGTTCGCAAGCGTTTTGACACTGAAAAAATCAGAAAAAAAAGGAAGGATTTCTTGGATTTTGTCGATTTCAACAAGCCTTTGTATAGCTCCCTAGGCGAAGCCTTGCCCCACCATGTCATGCCCGCTGTCATTCTGGAGCTAGGCAGTGGCGATAGAATCACGGGCACCTCCGACCTTGACCAGCGTCATCCTGGAGGGCAGCGACGGGATCCATACTTTTCTTACCAACATTTTTCAGGGGCAAGTCTTTGCCTCCCCCCTCTCCTAAGGGGCTCCGCCCCTTAAAAACCCCGCAACCCTTCTCGTCATCCTCGCGACCTGTGGTGAGCGAAGTCGAATCAAGGCGAGGATCCGCTATCATCTTGTCGGGCACCTTGTTTCCTAAATTTTACAATGGGGGGGGGTATGGACTTTGGCAGGGGCATTACCTATATTTAATAGGATAAACTATAGACGGGGATGTTCTTATGAAGAAGTCTTTCCAGCGTGTCATTGCGACCCTGAACTTGTTTCAGGGGAAGCAATCTCTAACCATCTTCTTGTTGGCGGCATTCTTCGCCCTGACCGCCTGTGACGATTCTTCGTCGGCGGGTGGCGATGAAACCGAAGTGTCAAGTTCATCGGTAGAGTATTCTGATTCGGAAAAATCTTCGTCGTCGGTTGAAAAAAAATCATCAGGTAAAGAAGCCGACGAAAAGGATGTATCGTCTAGCAGTAAGAAAACGACTTCTAGTTCTTCAGCTTTGTCATCGGATTCAAAAAACTCTTCATCAGGTGACAAGTCAGGGAGCAGTAGTTCCCAGACTTACCGCAGATGTCAAGAAGGGATGCTTGATACCTTGTATGAAGAGACGCGCACTCTTTACAAACATTGCGAAAATGATATGTGGCGGACGGATTCGATTGTCAAGATTGTAATAGAACAGCCCAAGGTTTACCCGAATATGGATAGCGTATTTGGGTCGGAGTTTAAAGCATACGGCACTTATAAAGATTTGCGTGATAACAATGTTTACAAGACTACCAAATATTATGAAAAGTTCCAGCAGAATGGTGGAACTGTAATAGACAGTTTTACCGTAATGGCCCAGAACCTGAATTACGCAGAAATAATGATTGACAGCACCACGACAGTATTTGATGACAGCAAGGTCGAAAAACGCTGCTACAAGGATGACCCCTGGTATTGCGACAACTACTTTGGCGCCCTTTACACCTGGAGCGAGGCGATGGGACTCCCCAAGGTGTGTGACAGCGTTGGTGTTGCAGATAACCCCAAGTGTAACATTGACCTTAGCAAAAAAGTTCAGGGAGTTTGCCCGATGGGTTGGCACGTGATGACGGAAACCGAATGGAAGCACTTTGCCTACACAAACGGATTAAATATGAGTTATTCTCTACTATCTCATGCAGTATGGGAAAAGAAGGTAGGAAATAATCCTTATGGAATGTCTGTTCTGCCAAATGGCGATGAATACCCTTATAATAAAGGGGCCAGTTTTTGGATTCCCTACGAAAAGTCTGAGACCAGTGGTGGCATGGTTTATTTTGGTCTCGCGGAAAGTTTTTCGGGTTTCTCAATAGACAAGTCAATGAAGTTTGGTTTTCATTATGTTCGTTGCGTACTAGATGATGGTGACACTTTTTTAAACTAAGAAACTATATAATACAAAGAATGATGGAGCAAAGTCATGACTGCAAAGATGGGAAACAACGGCAAACATAACAATTACAAAATCGAGGCTCTCGAACCCCGTCTGATGATGGATTTTGCGGTATAAATTCCACATTCCATATTTCACATTGCTTGGTTTGTGGGTGGTGAAAATTTTTACAGGAGATAAAGGTATGAAGTGTGTCAAGGGTATTGGTTTCTTGTGGGTGGCGGTGCTCGCGGCATTCTTCGCCCTTTCCGCCTGTGACGATTCTTCGTCGGCTAGTTCCGATGAAACAAGTGTTTCCAGTTCGTCTGTAGAGTCGCCTGATTCGAGTGTCACCCTGAGCGGAGCGTCAGCGGAGTCGAATGGGTCTAGTAACGAAACCAAAGACAAGTCATCGAGTAGTGAGAATAAGTCTAGCAGTTCAATAAAAGAAACAAAGAACTCGTCCGACTCCAAGAGTTCAAGTTCTGAGAAATCTGATGACTCATCCAGCAGCAACAAGGACGACTCTAGCTCATCGCTTCGATCTTCATCGAGTGTTAAGTCTAGCAGCAGTTCTTCTGTGAAGCAATCTTCTTCAAGCGTTGGTTTCATTGATCCTGATGATGTAGTTACGGGTACCATGACCGACAGCCGCGACAACAAAGTCTATAAGACGGTGACCATCGGCACCCAGACTTGGATGGCGGAGAATCTGAACTACGCTTACACCAGCGTTCCCTATAAATATGACAGTAAATATGGCAGTTACACCTCCGATTCCACAAGTTGGTGCTACGACGATGACCCTTCCAATTGCGACAAATACGGTCGTCTTTACACTTGGGCTGCCTCCATGGACAGTATAGGAACCTGGAGCACTAACGGAATAGGCTGCGGATACGGTTCCACATGTTCGCCTACTTACCCTGTTAGAGGAATTTGCCCCACAGGCTGGCACCTGCCCGATACGACAGAATGGAGGACTTTGCTCACCGCAGTGGGCGGTTCATTCCAAGCAGCAAAGATGCTCAAATCTACCAGCGGATGGGATGCTGCTGGCAAGGCCACCGATGCCTATGGCTTTTCCGCTCTTCCGGCGGGCGCCCGCGACAACAAGGGAGCCTTCAGCAGTCCGGGTTTCTACGCGTACTTCTGGAGTGCCACGGAGTTCCGTGACTACGCCTACAACATGTTCTTGGAGGGCAACGACGAGTTCGCATACCTGAAATACAAAGACAAGTACCTTGGCGTTTCCGTCCGTTGCGTCAAGGACTCTGACTAACCCGCCGATAAATAATCATTCCACACCCCACATTACACATTTCACACCCGCTTCTGCGTTAGGGGGCGTCGCACCGCCACGCGGTGGCGAGACGCGCAAGCGGCTCGATGAGCCGACCTCGGATCAGGTCCGGGGTGACGAGAGGCGAGCAGCACCCGACCCGGCCCTGGCCGGGGAACGCCCAAGGAAGTCGTGTTTTAAAAGCCTGTTCGCTTGCTTTAATACCGGAAATTGTATATATTTAGATTAGATGAATAAGGAGGTGCAGTATGTCTGATGTCGCTTTTGCCGATTTTACCGAGCAGGTGCTGTCTCTTTCCTATGAGCAGACCCTTACGCTGATGAGCAAGATGTTGGAATCGTTGAAGACCAAACGGCGCGAAGAAAGTTTCGCCGAACTGGAAAAAGACGTCGCGCGCAGTTCCATGAATTCCATGTGGGAGGAATTGAAGAATGACACATGGTGAAGTCTGGCTAATCGATTTTGGCGACCCAGTTGGCAGCCTTCCGTCCAAGATTCGCCCTGCGGTCGTGATGCAAAATGATCTGCTCGGCATAAAGAATCTGAACACTGTCGTTGCGATTCCTTTTACTTCGAATCTCGAAAGAGCTGGCCACGAGCCGAACATTCTTTTCCGAAAGGAAGAAACGGGTCTCCCGAAGGATTCTGTTGCGGTTATTCACCTTATCGGTGCGGTCAACAAGTTCTGTTTTGACAGAAAGGTTTCTACTATGTCAGAACTGAACTACCGCAGGCTTGTAGACGCCGTGACGAAATTAATTGACTGCGAGAAGTAGGAAAAGCCTTATTCGTCAGATAAGTCTGGCTAATCAGAACATCTTCGAATAATCATCCCACACTTCATATTTCACATTGCTTCTGCGTTAGGGGGCGTCGCACCTTTGTGGCGAGACGCGCAAGCGGCTCGATGAGCCGAGCGGGCTCGGCGAGCAGCACCCGCCCCGGCCTGGGTCGGGAAAAAGCCCATAAGACATTGGTTACGGTGGTAATTTTTTCTCTGTAGATTCGCAAACATTACTGAAATCAGTTATAACGGCGCGGTTGTTGTGAGACAAAAAATCGCCTTTCATGAGACAAAATGAAAGGCGTTTTTTTTTTAAACATTTGGAACAATGCTATTTAATTGTTCCCATCCATCTTGATTGCTGTTGATTTTATAGAATGTAATACCATAAGGACTTATAGTCACTTTGCGAGTTTCAGAACCAGTAAGAGTGGCTGATGAACTATACATGGATAATCCACCAGAACTATCCTGAACTTCGCCATCTATATTAAAATCTGCTTGGATAGCAACTTTTTCAATCCACGCAGAACCCGTAGTGCCACCTCTTCTTTCAGACAGAACCCGACCATTTTCAAGTTCAACCCATTCTGCATCATCTATATATGAATGACCAACACGCAAACATCCTGTATTGGTATCATATCGAATGGTTTGGGAATTATAGGTCGTATTCCCCTTTATTTGGAATGTAACAACGCCATCAGTGCCCACATGCACATCAAAAAAAGCGCTATTTCCGTTATTTTGAGCAGTTACGGATTTGCCTATGACTTCATCGCCACTTACTTCGTCTTCGAAAGTACCACTTCGGCTAGTTAAAGAACCGTCGCATTCAATGTCTCCTCCAACTGAGATATTATTGGCTGTTTTAATAGCATTGAAGAAGGCTTCAGCGCCCTGTAAAGGGATTTCAAAGGCTTTGCACCACCAAGTATGAGCCAGACTGATGTATTGCGTTATAAGCAACAACGCGGCCCCTTTATGACAAGTATAAGAGTTGCCGCAATAGGACAAAGTTACATCATTGCTGTTTCCTATAGGCATATAGAGTAAAAAACCGCTTGCAGCATGCCCGCTTACAGAACAATTTGTTGGGTAAGAAGATTCTGTAGGCGAGACACTTGTTTTGTGTAAAATTACAGAGTTCTTGTCCCAATCACCTAAATCAATAGTAATGGATGCGCCAAAACCCGAAAATGTTCTTACTTGGTTCATTTCAGAGTGTTCCGGGGGAAGCGGCAATCCACCTACTTCATCTGTACTTCTGTCAAAAGATGGATTTTGCAGAGCATTCAGGAACTCTGGAGTGATGATATCACCAGTTTTAAAGACCTTTTTGTTCATTTTTGACCTCTATATTTGATAAGTGTTTCCCTGGTTATCCCAAAGTTTTAAGTAGCAACCGTTCTCGGCAACCACTGTTTCGTTGTTCGAGTTCCCCAAGTTGGAGCAATCCTCAACAAGCAATAAATCTCTTGTAGGAATACTGGGCGTTGCCGAACTGTATTGAATAAGCCATTCCTGGTTCTGGTTGCTACCATTGCCTATGGCCGGGAACCAATATGTTTCACCCGCAGTAAGGTGAATGGACCCCGAATTCTTTTCGTATTTGTGCACATAGAAGTTACCTTCTTTAGTGCTGTCATTGTCGCCAACAGTACAAGAGGTGTCAGAAGAATCGCTTACCGGCGTCAGTTGGCTATCAAGAACAAGAGCGCCATAGTGATTGGGCTGAGAACTATGATAATCCAAAAATTGCCAGGCAACGATGTCGACATCGGCTGCGGGAACAACTTTCTGGAAAACCATGCCTGAAGAAGACAGGGTTAGCGCTTGGGCTACAGATTGGATCCGTTTAGAATTGGATACGGCATAGTTAGAGAGTTCGGTAAATGGGCCTGTAGCAACGGGTGTGGAAGCCGATTCTATGGCAATATTCGATATTGCGGCAAATAAACGAGAGCGATTTTCTCCATTAGGATTGATGACAGAATAGGTGTTTTTTATTGATTCTGCCGTTACATCCTGCAAATTGTCTGCATACCAACCAAGAAGCGGTATGGTATTCATGTTTTCGGAATAAGTGTTCCCTGCGATTTTGACGCTGTTTGCATCCGTAAAAACCACCAAATAGTATAATTTATTGGATTTAAGCTGTAGCGTACTTCCTTCAGGCACGGAAGCAACATACTTGATTGGTGCGACATGCAAGCCTGTAGTAGAAACGAGCGACGCCACATTGTCAGTGTTGGCTACCCAATGAATTGTATTGTCTGCCAAGTCGTAGCGGTACAAGGCAAATATCAATTTCGAAACAGAGCCGGTCTGATTCGTCGCAAACATGATTTTTGAATCAGTATCGTTGATTTCCTGATCCATGCCAGGGCTAAAAAGGGTTGCTTTGGCAAACAAGGTACCATTTCCTTGAATAGCTATACCCGTTTGGACTGCGCCAAGGTCAAGTGTATAGACGATTTTACTCTTGATGGTATCCACGGCTTCTTCGACTTCTTCGGTTACGGCATGTTCGATTTCCTCGATATTAACTTTCAGTGGATTTTCGGGAGTTCCGTCACCTTCTAACGATTCATCATGACTAGGAAGCAATTCACCAACGGGCAAGGTGAAATTCTCCTGTCCGGCAAATCCGGCCAAAGATGCATTTGCGGCCAAGGCCTGAGCCAAGGTTTTTGTTTCCATTTGAGACATTTTTTTGTCTAAGGTTTCTTCGTTCATGTTTCGTTCTCCAGGAGAAGTTGATGTCCGTTTTCAAGAAGCAGGGCTCCGCCATCTTCGAGCAACAAGCGACCTGCAGGTGGCTGTTGGAATTTCCATTTAATTTGAGTAAACGGGATTTTCTGAGCTTCCAATGTCTGTATCAATTTGGTACAAGAAGATTTCAGTCTATCACATTTAACCGTCCAGGTGTATTGTTCATCCTGGTCGTATACTTCAAAGCCTGCTCGGCCAAGGCCCGCACGGAGCATCCTGGGCGGTTTTACAATATCGATATCGAAACCGATTGCCGCTGCAAGCGCCTTGTAATGACGTTCCGCAATGCCTGAATCCCTGTTGATAGCCTCTAAAAGGGCTTGGTGGCGAACTTCCAAGGAGCCGGAATGGCCTAATTCATAAAGGTTTTCCCACCGTTCGAGAGTCGTTATTGCTGAACCAGGAAAGATTTCACGGTAGACGGCATCGGCGCTTTCCAGGGCTCTGTCAAGCTCCTTGGCTACGGCATATTCTTCCGCATCCATCTGGAGCGGATAGAGCTGCGTAAGAGCCCTATAGTGTGGACTTTCGAAGGGATTCTCAACCATTACTTCACCTTCAGGTCACCAAGGACGAATTTTTCAGTGGAATACGAGTCAATAGCATCTGTTTCAACCTGATATATCCCACCATTTTTCGATACTTCGATAGTAGTCGCATTCTCGCCACCATTTTTGATTGCGTATACAACAATTTGTGAAGGAATAAAGAGATCTCCTGGTTCTAAATCGGCGAAATATTTATTGACATCTTCCCGGAAACCGTCTTCGTCCAATTGTTGCGGGTTTAACACCGTAACACGTAGAGAAAGAGTTATTTCTACAGGAACATTGACCCAAATTTCACGCGGGGCAACGGGGCCTTCGTATTCGCACTTTGCCCGGACAGCTTCACAGCAGCGCATCGAAAGTGAACTCGGCCCCATTAGCATGAGAACCGTTCCCACGCCATAGTAGTTCTTGAGGCATCGGGATGATGTCGGGGCCTCATTTGAGTCACTAGGCACATAAATTTCGACGCCGAAACACTTGACGGTATTCAAAGCTTCGGTTTGCCAGCTTTCGAGCGCTTCGATTTCTTCAAGTTCTACCTTGACATACCTGGCAGAAACTTCGCTGAAATCGGTCATTGCCCACCAGTAGGCCGCATCAAGTTTACCCTGACGAGTCCATGTCTGGCCGTCATCGGAAGTAAATACGCCAAAGGTAGCCGGTCGGTTGGTAATGAAACCAAGACCAATTCCAAAGATTTTCTTCGAATCGCCAAAATCAATCACGACATTCTTTTCAGTGTCGCTGGATCCGCAAGTAAAGGCGATGTTTTCGCGGTCGTGCGGTTTGACAGCGTTGGCCGCGTTCAGGTCGGGCATGTTGCCGGAAATCATCGTAGATCCAAGCTCAATAGCCCTGCCAGTCGAAGAGGCTTCAAGTGCCCAGCGTTCGTAGTCGGTAGGCTTGCCGCCGCTCTTCGGGTTGCGAAGATACGACAGGATGAACGTCAAAAGCTCGCTTGCGGTCAGGTTGCTGTAGTCCAGCCCACGATCGTTCGCCCACTGTTCCAGGCTTTCCTGGTTCATCGTGGTCGGAAAAATCTGGTCAAGGGTCCAGTCCAGCTGCTTGTAGATGCCCCAGATGGCAGATGCAGAGGCTGCAAAACGGATATAATTTTCCGTTCCCTGGCTAATTTTGATAGTCGGGTTGTAGTTTTTCGCATCGACAATCATGCGCTGCAAGATTTGATCAACTGTTACGGACATCGCCGACCTCCACAAAACGCTTAAATTCAATCACATCGCCATTGTATGCGACACATACCACATGCACCAGGAGCTTGTCGGAATCGGCATAGGTTGCCGTTGATTCTACGCTTCTAAGGTGCTTGTAGTCCAGCATCCACTTTAATGCCTCGGTGGCATATGTTTCGGCTTTGCTCCTGGTGTTTTCGGATGCCACTTCACGGGCAAGTTCTTTGAAACGGTGGCCAAATTCAGGTTTCTTGTAAAATGAACCTTTTGCCACGGTAAGCGAAAGCTGAACCTCTTCTTTAATCTGGTCTGTTGTCATTGTAAGGTCTCCGGGAAAGGTGACGGGCTGGGCGGTGTCGTGGGCATGGTTTCAGTCACGGTACAAATAGCGGTTTTCAAGACCGTTTCAATGGCCCCAAAAAGCTTCTTGTAGGGCTTTTGAACTTCCTGCTTGGAAACGGCTTGCTCTTTTACCAAATTCGCGATGACCGCCAAAACAGCAGGCTGGACCGCCGCAAAAGTCGGAACGACCGAAACCACAGCCACACCACCGTGGGACGGTATTCCGGGCTTAGGCAGGCTCTGCCAATAAGCACAGAGCCTGGCGGCCATGTTGGCGGCAGTACCTTCGGATGGATTGCATACTGTAAAGGCGCTTTCAAGTAGTGTTTTGTCGCCACCAGCTGACAGGTCTGCACCGAGGATGACGCCGCCCTTGGCGTAGTCATCGTAGGCCTTGGCAAGCTGCGGGGCCACGCTTGTTTTGCCATCGGCAGACTTGACAATCCGGGAAAATTCGGAATCGAGAGTGTCCAGGTCAAGCATTTAGACCCCCGTATCCTGCTGTGTAGGCGGTGCAGTGGGTGCGCCAAGGTTGCCAACGTGAGTATGCTGATTGAAAGTATCGCGAAGTTTTGAGAGATTTCCGATCTTATCCTTAACTTCGCCATTGACACGCACGTCGCCATCGATATCAAGACCGCCCTCGGCCTTGATGGCGATGGTTCCATCGTCCTTGAGGATGATATAGTGTGCCTTTTCGCGGTAAATGGCCGTTTCGCCTTCCTTTACGGCGGGATGGTCCTTGCCGTCGCTTGCAACAGCAATGACCACATTGCCAAACTGCAAGAAAAGGCAACGCTCACCGGCCTTGGGAATGCTGATAAAGCCAAAATGCTGCATCATCTGACGGCCTTCAAATTCGATACCGTTAGCCTTGCCGCTGATACTGCGGAGCTTGCCTGCCACATCCTTGCAGCTGGTTACCAAGCTTGTGAAAAATTTCATCATAACGAGCCTCCAGGCTGTAATTCAAGGCGGGTGCGCTTGCCCTCACTCCTGGAGAGCGTGAACGTGCGACGTTTAATCAGATACGAGTCAACAGCGCCGTTGTAATGGTCCTCTACATCGCAAAAGGCGTTGATTGTCCAGGGAATACCGTTTTGCGAGTGCCCGGACATCGTGTATTCGAGCTGGATTGCGGATGCCTTTTCCGTTGCCAGCTGAAGTTCTGCGGTTTTCTTGGCAGGGCCCTCATTCTCGTTCCAGTTTACCACAAGAGGGCGATAGAACGGGAAATCGTCATTTTTGACCGAGGCGGCTACATACTTGATGTCGCTATCGTCCTGGCTTTCGCCGATAACCTTGATAAGCGAGTGCTGACCGTTCAATGTTTCGGTGACAGACCCCTCGATATAGTCCATTTCCTCGCCATTTTCAAAGGCATGGATTCTGAAATCGGCCTTGCCACGTTCAACAGGCTTGTCAAAGACCAGTGAGCCGTCAGGAGATGCCCAGAATAGAAAACCGAGCGAATTGGCCGCTTTCTTCAGGACATCAAAGACGCTATCTCCCGGAGAAAGCTCGACGAATTTGCGCTTGATTTTATCCTTATCTGACCCGGAGTTGAAAACGAAATCTTTCCTGGAGAGAAACGGCAGGTCCTTCACAAGCCGTTCTGCCAGCTGGGGAAGCGTCCTTGGCAAAGTTCCAAACTTTGTCACGCTGGAGTCGGCTAGCACCGACGCCACCGATCGCCCCTCGATTTCCATCTTGGGCCCGCTGCGAGAAAGGGAACGGCGCACGGTATCGATAATCCCCGCCATGACGCACTTGCGGTTCACAAAGATTTGACACAGGTTGCCGCGGTTCATATCGTACTTAGAATCGCATGCGAACGAGAATGAGCCTTCCGGGGAATAGAGGTCCGCATCGATCGTGTAGCTCACGAACTTGTCCACCCGAGCTCTCCCTTTGGCATTCGCCACAAGCACGACGACTTCATCATTCTGCATAGACAAGCACCTCGCCTTTCATGAACGTGGGATTCTTGGCGTTATTCAATGCGCAAAGGCGCTCAGCCGCCTTATAATTCAGCTTGTTGTCCAGGGCAATCTTGTGGAGCGGTGTTTCGTGGGTCACGTTGATTGTCTTGGTGGTCATGTATTCCAGCTTGATACGAAGCACCGCATCCGACAGCGTCGCCGCCATTTTCTTGAGCCTGTAGGGGCTTACAGCCTGCGGAAGAACCTGTTGGATGAACTCCCTTGCCAAGGCTAACGTATCCTCAAGTTCATCGGGGGAAAGCAGATACGGTTCGCTTTCCGAAGCCAGTTCGCGGCCTTCGGCATCGTCAATGGCGACTCGTTCAGCCGCAATAGATTCGCCCATCTTTTTCTCGTCATCAGAAATCTGCTTGGCGGTCTCCGTAGCGACAGTAGCGGCAGCAAGGGTCGCAAATGCAGCCCGAACGCTTGCGGGGGCACCATAAAGAGATGCCAACATCGATGAAGCGTTGGTGACCAAGGTGGCGGTAGATGCCCTGGATTTGCCCTTGTTGGAACTGGCCTTTCTGGCAAGTGTCACGAAAGAATCGCAGCATTCCTGGATAGCCTTTGTCAAGGTTCCTGACAGCGAGTCCATATAATCGATGGTCGTATTGATTGCATCGACAGGGGCCTTTATGGATTCAATTGTTCCCAGGAGTTGCCCCATGGCCTTGTTTGTCGCTTCGCCAAAGCTGCGGGCGGCATCGCCTAATGAGCCCCAAACATCGATAAGCGACCAGTCCGAAGAACCGGGAATATCGGGAACGCCGGTCTGTTGCATCGATACGGCGACACTCTCCTGGACTTCCAAATTGAGAGCCTGTGTTTCTTCAAAATTGGCGTCATACGGGTCCGTATAGCTCTGGATATCGTCCTGAACATGCGCTACCACAAAATCAAATGTAAATGCGGCATATCTCTTGCGACGGTCATTACTGAATGATACGTTTTTGGGATAGCCTGTAACCGCGCCATGCTTGGGATGTACCAGCAAGACTGGCGCTTTGAAAATCGATAGGAACCAATTTCTCAGCTCGGTATAGTTTCTGTCATACTCGTCATTGATCAAAACACCAGAGAACTTGAGCGTTTCAGGATCAACGCCCATGTCTTCGAGATCGGCTCCGTTCTTGTAAGGGTATTTAGTTTCGGCTATAGCGTGAGAGATTTCGTCGCCAATCGACTCTAGTCGAAGTTTCCATGGGCCAAGCATTGGAATTTTTTCTTCTGCCATTTACGCCCCCCATCCCGGTGTTGTTTTTCGTCCGCTGACTTTGGGCGGCTTGCCCTTGTCGGTTTCGACGACAGCCTTGCCGTTGGAATCCACATTGATAATGATGTTTTGGTTCAAAGCCTGCATGTATTCCTGGGGCGACATCATTTTATCGCCCTTTTGAGCCGCGACAGCATTCTTTGTCAGCTGATTGTATAGCCGTAAATCGCCATAAAGCTTGTCAAGTTTCTTTTGTGACGGCAAGAAGCTGTTTTCTTCCTTTTGGATTTCGAGAAGGGTGTCCCCATGCTTCTTGCTCCACCTTGCTGCTTCAGGCCCATACCGTTTTTCGAATTCTGCCTGGTTATGGTCCACCATGGCCCGGCTGTTGGCCTCGACATCGGCAACGACATTTCGCCATTCCATAAAAGCCTGGCCAAAGTTGTAGATTTGATTCATGGCCCAGCCTGTAGCAGCCGTCATCAATGTACCGCCAATGACACTACTCCCGAACTTGTTCAGCCCCGCACGTGCGGTGGAAAGGCCCTGGCGGAATCTGCCGACCTCTTTTGTGGTCGAGTCCATAGCCTGGGCCGCCTTCTGGGTAGCAGGCTGATACATAGGCGCATCATCGTCCATGTAGTCAGAACCACCGCCAAAACCGCTGCGCATATTGACTACGAATACCTTTTGGACAGATGCATCCAACGCGGAAGCGCCCGTCCCTGCGGCAGATGCCCCGGTACCGCCCTTCTTGCTCCAGATACCCTTGATATCCCTGGCGAGTCCGGCCACATCCTTCACGAGACCGCCAATTTTGACAGCACCCAAAGCTGCAGCGGCAACGGCCATCATCTTGAAGCCCGCCGTAACTATTCCCTGGTGGCGGGATAGAAAGCCCAAAGCGGTCGTCAGCTGTTCAACAGGCCCTGTAAGGTTCGTGTCCGCAAATTGCAGGGCGACATTCTTCATCTTGCCAACATTGCTGTTGAAGGAATTAGAAGCCTTTTCGAAGCGCTCATCAAGCACTTTCGTATTGGTCATGCCCTCTTGACCACTCTTTGTAATAGCGTCCAAGGTTTTCCACCCATTATTGTATTCGGTTATGATGGGTTGCAAAGCCTTGATGGAAGATGCTCCAAACAGTTTTCCCAATTTCTGCAAGTCGCCGTTTGTTTTCTGCATCAGCTGGCGCATAATCGCGTCAAAATCGTTAAATTCCTTGTTTTTGTCAAAGACATGGACCCCGATTTTATTCAGGTCTTTTGCCTTTGCCGTGAGTTCGCTGAAAAGAGCCGAGACGGACGTAGTAAGTTCCGCTTCGCTCTTGATCTGTGAGTTCATCACCTGCAAATAGCCGCCGAAACTAGCGAACTGGTCCGCAGTCTTGATGCCGTGAGTGGAAGTAGTAGCAAGAAGAGCCTTGCCTTCGCTAGCAAAAGAGCGCAGGACAAAAGATCCCTGGTCGCCCTGGACAATGAGTGAATTGAAGAATTTCGAGACTTCATCGGCGGTCAAGCCCATGGTCACTTTCAAAGACGAGGCTACATTAGCCAAGTCTTCAATGGAAGCCCCTGAAGCCTTAGCGGCTTTTGCTAGTCTCGGGCCCATTTCTTCGGCAAAATCGAACTGGCCCGTGATTTCACCGATTTTTGAAACGCCGTTCAGGATTTCATTGGCGGCGACACCTGTCTCGATTGCCGTCTTATGCAGCGATTCGCGGAACACCTTCGTGTCCGCGTCGCTTTTCTTTGCCGCAAAGCCGTAATACATGAGCGATTCGGAAAGGTCGCCTACGTTCTTGACGGCCATGCCAAGGCCACCCCCAAGGACCAGCGAATTGAACGGAGTCACCAGGCTGTCGGCAAGGCCCCGCATGGATCCGCCGACACGTGCAATGGTCGCCCGTGCCTTCGTCCCGAAAGAAGAGACGGCAGTCGATGACTGGCGCAGGCCATTCTGGAGACCAGTAGCGTCAGCCCCGATTCGCAATGTGACTTCGTTATTCGCCAATTGTCTGCCATCCTTTATCTTTTTCGTTGGGTTCCAAAAGCCCCTTCATCGCAAAGACAAGGAGCCACTGGGCGTCAGTTATGCTTGCAACCGGGCAACCAAAGTACGCACTAGCTTCCAGGCCGTATTCAAGCTTACGACTTTCAATTGAACCTGGTCCGGCGTTTTTTTTAGCGTTTCGATGAGCGTCTCGATACTTTCGTCCGAAACTTCGTCAAGGCTCGGGTCGCATTCCTCGGCAAATGCATTGTATTCGTCGCAGAGTTTCTTCAGTTCGTCGGGGGTACAGAACGAACGCAGGTGCTCCGCAGAGCGGAAAATGCGTTTTCCCGTATCGACGTTGTAGAAAGCCCGCCACATACCGTGAGCAGCCTCTTGTTCACGGTAGTCGGTAACATTGTGCATTGCGATATCAATGCCGTCGTGCTTGAACTCCAGCTGGTTATCGACTTTAGCCTTGCGGGTTTCGGAAAGCGTCAGCAGGCGGATTTCAATCTTGATGTCCGGCCTGCCCGGCCAACTCACGACACGCTTGACATCGTGGGACGCCTTGATGCGGGCAATGAGTTCGTCGGGTTCGTCGTCGCGAATGGCTTTTTCGAGTTCCGTCATTAGCTTACCTTGCGAGCGCGGGCATAGAAGTCGAGCTGGGTTTCCTTGGCGGTCTTGCCGTCAATGTCACCCGGAGTCTGTTTCAGGAGACGGCAACCGGTGAACACCACCTTCTTGCCGCCCTTGTACTGCACGACAACAGTGGCGTCGCTGGTTCCGGTCCAATCCCGGTCGGCACCACTATCGGGCACAACGGTAAGCTGGAAACCATAGTTGGGCGGTACTTCCACCACATCTACGCCATCGGCGAGTTCCACGGTCTGGGCTTCTTCGATTTCGTTCTCCTTGAACTGCTTGAAGCCCGTAATCTTGTCGCCGTTAAGGACAACTGTAACTTGGGAAATCTTCATGGTTCACTCCTTAGTTGAGGTAAAGGTCGATGGTGGAATAAATCTGGTTCAGGCCAGGCACGACAGGAGCCGGAATCTGGCAGAGCATACGGCCCGGTTCATCCTTCGATTCCTCGGTGATGAACTGGTCTGCATACTGGTCAATGAAACGCAGAATCTGCACCCCTTCAAGGCTCTTTGCCACGGCGATGTTGTCTTCGTTCAGGGCATCGGGCAACAGCTCGTGGATGACCTTGTTCTTGTACTTCACCTTGTGCATGGCGAGAATGGAGTCTCGGAAATAGTCGAGCGAGGCGATGACACCCGTATCGATGAGCTTGGTGAAGCGGACGCCGTCCTTGGTGCTGCGAGTAGTCACGGCACGGACAATGCAAAGCTCGCTGTCGGTTTCCACCAGAGGAATCACACCGCCATAAAGCAGGGCATCCTGTTCTTCGCCGCTCCACTTGTCGGCGATATCCGGGAGACCGATGCCAGGGATCGGGAGCCCGTTCATGGGCTTGTTGGGCTGGGAATTGCTGGCAAAGATGGCGGCAAGGCCTGCGGCAATTTCCCAGGTAGTGGCGGGAATGGCGTTCTTGACTGCGGCAATGTGCAGGCGTTCGCAGTTGAAGTCGGTTGCAAGGGAAATGGCGTCGCCGGCCCCGCCAACGATTGTAGCCGCAATGCCACGCTGGCCACGCTGTTCAAGCGGTTCGGCAGCCTGCATCAAGTGCGTCTTCAAGAGGGTCAAATTGGGCGCATCGGCCGTAGGGAGCACAATCAGGTGGAAACGTTCCGGGAAGGCTGCTGCAAGGGCGCTTTCCACGTCGATTTCGCCAGTTCCCGCAGTAAGAATCGGGTCTGCTGCCGTGATATCGGTGGAAACGACATCGACCGAGACATTCACGCCACCCTTGGCGGCAGAAACGTAGACACCATTCGCCTTGGCGGTAAGGGTTACGACACCTTCCGCAGCTTCTGCGGTGAACGGTGCGGCAGCTTCGGCGTTCAAAGCAGTGGCAATGTCTTCAGCAACCTTGGCTGCTGTTTCGCCGATTTTCACGCCGACATTGACATTCTTACCGTTATAGACGACACGGACAAGGCCGCCAACGGTTGCAGCGGTTGCGCCGCTGGGGTTGGAAAGCGTGATGGTCCAGGTGGCGGGGGTTCCCGCAGTAGCCTTGTGGCGCACCAGGGTAATCTGGGCGTACTTCCAGGCATTCTTTGCGGCCCTGTACATCTGGTGGAGTACCGAACCGGCCCCGGCGAGAGCGAGGACCTCGCTTTCGTTGTAGACCGCCGTGGGCTTCGCCACTGCAAGGGTGCCGCCTTCGGCAATGTCGCCGACCAGAAGCACCTTCTGGATGTTCGCCGGGAGTCCGTTCGGGCCGGCAAAGTAGTTGTATTCCGAGTAGGAGCCCGGAATCATAGTTTCCGGGATGTTGTTGGTCAGTGTCATGGTGTTTCTCCGTTATCAAAGTTCACTTTGGATGTAGCGAGTTCCTCGTGCGGTTCCTCTTCGCTCTTGAAGGAACTCCAGATAGAAAGCAGGTTGCGGTAGCTTGCCTCTTCTGTTTCAGGCGTCAGCGTGTACGCCGTTTCAAATTCAATTTCAGCTTCCAGGATCTTGTCAACAAGATGTTCTGGAGTGGTCGTTTCTTTCCAGTTCTTGGCATTCAGGGGTTCGATGTCAAGACCAAGGTTGTTACCTTGCAGCTTGCCTACCACATACTTGACTGCAGGGTGCAAAAGCTTGCGGCGTTCAACTTCGTTCGCAACATTCTTGAACACCAGGTAAACGATAATTTTGGAAGTCACTTTCAGCTTGTCGGTAGAGTCTTCCTTTTCATAGCTGCCCGATACGACGGCGGCAGAAAAACCCGGGCGCGAAAGGACCGTTACGACGGAGCCAATTTCAACAGCCTTAAACCAAAAGGCATCTCTTTCTTTTGCCGGGGTCTTGCCATTCTCTCCGCAAAAGAGTTTATTTATCTTATCCTCGATATCGAAATCGGTCATAGGGACCTCATGGATTCAAGCGAGAAAATGGCAGGCCCGCCATCCAGCTTTGAAGATACCTTGAATCCGGATTCATCGACAGGACCAATTTCGTCCAGGCCGATGTCCGCCTTGCCTTCAGCAATGCTCTTCAAGAGGGCTATGGCGTTATTGTAGCGGAGCTTCATCCCTTCGGTGATGTTCATCTCCGTCAGGCGCTCGTAAAGGTTGTAAATCGTCAGGTCAACGCAAATCATGCGAAGCACTCTCGGAATACGCGGGAGCGGCAACCTGAAACGCTTGCCGATGTAGGAGTCAATCAGGGTAGAACTTTCCTCGATGGCCTTGACCACGATGTTCTCCTTGATTTCACCGTCGGCATTTGGCGTGAGGTCGTCGGTGACCTCCACCAAACGCGCATCAGGCACGTGCCCCCGTATATCGTCGAGAGTGCAGTAGTTCATCAGCTTTCCTTAGGCGTCCTTGAGAACGTCCTTGAGGAGAATGCCAGCACCAGGAGCGGTTACCAGTTCAGCCTGGTAGAAACCAGCCTTCACGATTTCGCCGCCCTTGAGACCAATATTCTTGTCTTCGATGACTTCCACGTAGCGTTCGCCGACCTGGGCAGTCATACCCCAGGCAAGACCTTCCTTCAAGTCGGAAAGTTCTTCCTGGTAGTGTGCGAAGATGTTTTCGCCCCAGCAAGAGGTGAGATCGGGCTTCTTCGGGTTCTTGCGGGTGTTCACGCGGGCCTGACCGACGATGATGCGGTCAACCTCGAAGAGGTCGGCAATCTGTTCGCGGGTGGCGACGCCGGAGCCGTTGTTGGTAGGCCAGATGGCGTTAATCACGGACTTGTCGGTACGCAGCTTGTAGAACACCTTGGAACTCATGCCAAGCACGTTCGGACGCACAAGGGCGGATTCCATCATGTCCATAATCAGCTCGAAGATGTTGGAACCTTCGGCACCGATCTTTTCAGAAGCAGAAAGGGTCTTGACCTGCGAGGATTCATAGTTGGCTGCATCCTGAACGATTTTCGCGATGCGGATTTCCCTGTCCAGGAGAATACGGTCAATCAGGTTTTCGATGGTCTTGTTGACGAAGCGGTCCTTGTTCTTCACCTGGTCAAGGTCTTCGTAGGGAACGGGAGTCTGCAAGCCGTAAGCCTTGGCAAGCCCCGGAATCTCTTCACCGCCAAAATACACGACATTCGGAGCGGACATTCGGCCCACTTGGGTATCCTGGGCACCAAATGCGTCGCCCATGTTCCTGCGGAAATACTTGAATGCGAGTTCGTTACCGTCAAGCTGCTTGATTGGCATCACCTCATCGGCAATCAGGCGACCGTTCTTGAATGCGGTCACAAGGCCGGTCTGCTGTTCGCCAATGGGCAGGATGGTGGCAAAACTTGCGCCTGCGCTACCAAAGCTCAGCGAATCGACGATGAACTGCGGAACGCCACAGGCGGTAAGCGCGTCGCCACCTGCAAAGGCGCAGACGGTAAGCGCAAAGGTGATGAGGAAAAGAGCGATCTTGGTCATTTTCTTCATGGGTTATGCTCCTTCGTTGGAAGATTCGTTTTCGTTGCCGTTGGTGTCGCCACCTTCAGTTCCACTGGTTTCAGGCTCAGTGGGTTCGGTGGGCGTTTCGCCACCTTCGGTGTTTGCCGGGGCGTCGTTGTCGCCAGCGGGAGTGTCATCGCCAGTGGAAGGCGTTTCGTCGCCAGTGGATGCCGTCGCAGCAGAACCGGCGCAGTCCACCTTGATGCGGACCACATCGCCTTCGGTGCCCGAATCAAGGGCCACGATGCCGGACGCACCTTCGGCAGGAATGCCACGGCCTTCGGCATCGGAGGAGAGTGCCTGGCCGTAGGTCACGTCGGCACCAAGTTCCACATGGCCGATACCGTCGTGCTGCACATCGACGCGGTTGCCTTCCTTGACATCCACATCCATGGACACGCCAAGCACGGCATCGCCGGAACCTGCAAGTTTAACATTGCCTTGGGCTTCGCCAGCCTTGACGAAGCGGAAAGCGGGGACGGCGGTTTCCGCCGTAAAGTTGAGGATATTGCCCTTCATCAGGTACTCCTTATTGATTGTAACATTCTTCCGCAGCTTCGGCGAAACTGAGCTTGCGCCCCTTTGCCAGCTGTTCATCGTGATACTTGCTGATGCGTACCGCCGCAGACTCCGAGCTAGGAGCCGCCGCGGGCGCAAATTCACCGAACTGGACAATCTTCGGTAAGGATTTTACCGTGTCGCCCAGAACCTGCATCGGGTTCATTCGTTCGTCGCCTTCGCCAAAGCAGCCTTCGCCATCAACAGGCAAGGCCTGCATAGCGCCAAAGACCTTCATGAAGCAATCCTTCATCGCCTGGTTGCAACGGCCTTCGGCAATAGCATTGTCTAAAGTCTCAGAGAACGCCGCACCGGCTTTTTGGCGCTGCGCCGCAAGCTTGTCGGCCTTGAGAGCCTCGTTTTCAGCCTTGAGTGCGGCATTCTCTTCGCTCAACCGCGTCGCCTCGCTTGAATTACCTTCCGGGATAGATTCGGTCGGTTTGTTACGAGGGGGCGTTGTAGGCTGAGGATTCTGATTCCCGTTCTCCAGCGAATCAGAACCGTCGGTATTCGGTTCACCGAAAGAAGCTGTAGATTCCGCCGGCTTTTCCACAACAGGCTTCGGCTGTTGCGGGAAGTCCTTTGCGTCCTTCAAGACGCTTTCGATTTCTTCGATGTCCTTGATGGCGTATTCCGGGAAAACCTTGTCGGCAGCCTCAATGCCATCCTTTTCGATAAGCTGTTCGCGCTGGCTGCGGAACATACGTCCAATGCCGCTCAGCTTGTACACAAGCGTTTCAAAGACACTGCGAGGCACCAGGCGGTCCCATGCGAAAGGCTCTGCAAAGACGCACACGTCCTGCTCTGTAACGCCCTTGTCGGTTTCAGCAAACATTCCTTCACCGAAACACAGCGGGGCCATACCCTTCATAGCAGGGCCAACCGCACCGAGAGCGCCCAGATGCCGCAAGCCTTTTTTCAAGTTGCTGTAAATGGCTGCGGAAAGATACTTGAAGCCGCCCTTCTTCACTTCTTCGGCAAAGTCCGGGTTCACGTCGTCGAGCTTCACTTTCAGCACATTGTCTTCCACCTTGGAATCGACAATCGAGGCTACACGCGGATCGTCAACCTTCGGGTGGCCCTTGACCATCGGCGGCTGGTAACCGGCTGCAAGCTGGTCATGGATTCCTTCGTTGAGGTCATTGAGGTCCGCTTCACTGAAGTCGTGTTCATTGCCAGCCATGTCAGTGACCTTGCCGACCTTGAACGCCTCGACCCACGGTTCCTTCAGATCAATCGATTTCAAAACTTTCTTGTTCATGGCTCCAAATTTACCCGATTGGCCGCGAAAAAGGGCATGACACTGTCATGCGCTTTGTCAGTGATTTACGGCTACATTTGCACGGAGGTATATACCATGGATAAAACTTTCTGGCAGGAAGCATTGAAACAGTTCGGCATCGGCGTCATTTTCGCGCTGATGCTTGCCATCTTCTACACAAACGAAAACGCAAAGTGGGAAAAGAACGCCGCAAATGACCAGGTGCGCTGGGAAGCAGTGCTGAAACAGTACAGCGACGACCAGAAAAGGGCGCTTGACGCGATACGGGCCTGTTGCATGGAATCGCACACGACAGGGAGGCAACCGTGAGCAAGTCCGAACTCAAGCCCAAGGCGAAAGAATTTTACACCATTCACCAGATGAGCCTAGCTGACATTAGCCGCCGGCTCAACATCTCCACGCGCACCCTTCAGAACTGGAAATCCGAAGAACACTGGGACGAAGCACGTGCCGAAATCAGCGGCAGCGAAAAGAACTTCCACGCGCAGCTGTTCGAGCTGGGTGAAGTCATTGCCCGTAAAATCAAGCAAGACGAACTGGACGGCGTAAAGGTTGCCGCAGAACGATACACCGTACTCCAGCGCATCATCGACACGGCAGAACACGCACGCAAGTACGAGGCCGTGGCACCCAAGAAAAACAAGTCTGAACTCTCCCCGGAAGAACGTGCCAAGAAGGCGCTCGACGAAATCAAGAAACACCTGGGCGTATAATGGCTGCACTTGACGAATTCTTTTTTCCTTATCAGAAACGGTGGCTAGCCGACAAGTCGAAAGTCAAGATTTTCGAGAAGTCCCGCCGTATCGGCGGCACGTGGGTGCAAAGCTTCGAAGACGTGCAGGACTGTATCGAGCAGCCCGGGCTCAAGGTCTTTTTCAGCTCAGCTGACATGACCGCCGCAGCTGAATACATCGACTATTGCGAATCGTGGATTCAGAAGCTCAACGCCATCGCCAAGGCCCTTGCAGAAATCAACTCCGAAGATATCGAGGACTGCGAATTTGCCGACGAGGACAAGGGAATCAAGAGCAAGATAATCGAGTTCAACAATGGCTCCAAAATCTACGTGCTCTCCAGCAACCCCAAGGCGTTCCGCTCCAAGGGCGGTAAAATCGTGTGGGACGAAGCCGCCCACCACGAAAACGACCAGAAGATGTGGGCAGCCGCCAAGCCCGCCGCCATGTGGGGCTATCCCATACGCATCCTGTCAACCCACAACGGCGTAAACAGTCTGTTCTACAAGCTCATCGAGAAGTGCAAAAAAGGTGAACTTGACTACAGCGTGCACACCGTGCCAATCCAGCTCGCAGTAGAGGAAGGCGTTGCCGACCGCATCTGCGGTCGCAAACTCTCCAGGAAAGAACGCGAAGAATGGCTGGAGCAGGAACACAAAGGCTGCCTTACCGAAGCCATCTGGCAGGAGGAATACTGCTGCAACCCGCAGGACGAGTCCACGTCGATGATCGGCTATGACCTCATTCACAGCTGCGAACGCCAAGGTATCCTTGGTCTTGAAAAAGCTAAAGGTCCGCTCTACCTCGGTTGCGACGTAGCCCGCCACCGTCACCTCTATGTCATCTATGTATTCGAAGATGTCTGCGACCAGCTTGTTTGCCGAGCCGTCGAAGCCTACCAGAAAAAGAAGTGGAGCTACCTTGAAGAAAAGCTCTACAAGTTCCTCAAACTCCCGAACCTCGTGCGAGCCTGTATCGACCGCACGGGGCTTGGCGACCAGTTCACCGAACGCGCTCAGGAAAATTTCGGCACGGTCAAGGTTGAGGGCGTCCTTTTCTCGAACACGGTAAAGGCAGACCTCGCCATCAGTCTTTTGCAGGCGTTTGAAGACCAGAAACTTATCATCGAAAAATGCCCGAAGTTCCCGGGCGTTGACGGTCGCGAAGAAGACAAACAGGCCGAAAGCATCCACGCTGTTAAAAAGATTGTCACAAGTGCCGGGAATGTCCGTTACGACGCTGAAAGCACCGAGAAGGGCCACGGCGACTTCTTCTGGGGAGCGGCTTTGGCATACCACGCAAAAAACGCAAGTGACGCGGGTCCGGTATTCATCCAGACCGCAAATCCGTTCAAAGGGGAAAGCATGAATTTTAACGGTTTCTGACAATCGCACAGAAAGGCCCTTTTTAGCCCGTTTTTGTTTTGGACTAGTAAACGGTCATCCGATTTTAGAAAATCAAAATTCAACGAATTTGAACGGCCATTCAACGAGATTAGAAATACACCGAGGACTGCATGAGCAA
This sequence comes from Fibrobacter sp. UWCM, assembly GCF_900129735.1. NCBI lineage: Bacteria > Pseudomonadati > Fibrobacterota > Fibrobacteria > Fibrobacterales > Fibrobacteraceae > Fibrobacter > Fibrobacter sp. UWCM. The sequence goes on from NZ_FQWR01000007.1 coordinate 149,614, forward strand.
AAAGAGTAAAAAAAGACCCGAAGATACCCAAAACGGCGGTGAAAAACTCCGCTTGGCGACCGAAGTTGCCACCCGGGCGGCAGCGACTTTCGTCACGGGCGAAGATTACCTGCCAAACCCCGACCCTATCCTCAAGGCGCAGGGTGGAAACATCAAGGTCTACCGAAACTTCGTGGACGGACATCTCGATTCCGTCAAGAGCAAGCGTTTCGCATCCATCACAAGCCGCGCATGGACAATCGACGGCAGCAAGGGAGACCCGAAAAAAGCGAAGATGCTTGAAGAATACTTCTGGAACCTTGAGCTGCGCAACATCATTTCGCAGATGCTCCAGGCAATCGGCTTCGGCTACGCAGTCCACGAAATCGTGTGGGGGTCTGTTCCGACCGACTACGGAACACTCATTCTGCCCACAGCCATCAAGGACAAGCCCCAGGAATGGTTCAAGTTTGACGACGATGGCAAGCTGCTGTTCCAGAACAAGCTCAACGCGAAGATTCCCGTGCCCGAACGCAAGTTCATCGTGACGCGCAACCGCCCCACGGCAACCAACCCCTATGGCGAACCTGTCTATGCCCGCTGCTTCTGGCCCATGGCGTTCAAGAAAGGCGGTCTCAAGTTCTGGATGATATTCGTCGAAAAGTACGGCATGCCCAAGGCGGTCGGCAAGATTCCCCCTGGAGCGACCGACAAGGAACAGAGCACGTTCCTCAGGATGCTTTCCGGGCTTGTACGCGACGCTGTGGCGGTCATTCCGCAGACAGGCTCCGTAGAACTCCTGGAAACCAAGATGAGCGGCACCAACCCGCACAGCGAAATCGTGCATTGGGCCGACTCCGAAATCAGCAAGGCGTGGCTCGGCGAGACGCTCACCACCGAACAGACAAGTTCCGGCGGCACCCAGGCCATGGCCACCGTCCACAACGACGTGCGCCTTGACCTTACGCTCGATGACGCCGCGATGATTGAATCCAGTTTCAATCAGCTTATCAGGTGGATTTACGAAATCAACTGGCCTGGCGAAAAGGTCATACCGTGGATGAACATCATTCTCCCGGAAGACATGCAGCAGGCACGTCTCGAACGTGACGCAAAGCTGTCGCAGCTGGGAGTCAAGTTCAACGCCCAGTACATCAGCGACATCTACGGAATCGACGAGAAGTATTTCGAGATGACCGAAGTTCAGCAAGGCGGCATGTTTGCCGAAGGCCCCGAAAAGAAGGGCAAGGTCAGAAAGACCGCCCACGAGCTCCGCAACCAGGTGAACGCATTCACCGAACACCTGGAAGACGAATGCGAAAAGGTCGATATCCTGGCACCCATCAGGGAACTGGTGGAAAACGCAAAGAGCCTCGAAGAAGTCCGCGACAAGCTGGGCGGTTGCTACGGCGAAATGCCCATGGACAAAATTGCTGACGAAATGGAACAGGCCTTTATTGCCGCAGATCTTGCGGGCCGTTTCTCCATCCTGAAAAAGGCGGGAATCGTCAATGGCTAAGGAACTCGGATTCAAGCAGGGGGCGTATAAGGAAGCCGTCGATTACTTCAAGAAGAAAATCAACATTCCCACAAAACGCTGGAACAGCCTCAAGGGCGCAATGCACACCCGGGCGTTCACCGTTGCCGGCGCAATGCGTGCCGACATCCTGCTCGATTTCCGAAACGCAGTTGACAGGGCCATCGAAAAGGGCTACTCCCTGCAAGACTTCCGCGACAATTTCTACAAGATTGCAAGCAAGTGGCGAGCCGCCGACCCAAGCTTTGATAAAAAGATGGAAAAGTCGAAATATGGCGCGTGGCGTTCCAAGGTTATCTACCAGACGAACATGCTGACGGCAGCTGCGGCAGCACAGGAAAGGCAGGCAAGGGCCATGCCTGACGTGTTCACCCACGCCAAGTACGTGTGCATGATGTTGCCCGGGAGCCGCGAAGAACACAAGGCCTGGAACGGTACGGTACTCCCCGTAAACGACCCCTGGTGGGAAAAGCACAGCCCGCCCAACGGCTTCGGCTGCCTCTGCGAAAAGGAGTTTATCAGCAAGTACGAAATGGACCGTGGCGACGAAAAGGTGACCAAGGCACCCACCGCCCCGAACGACACCAGGAACATCGGCGAAAACTGGGACTACAGCATCGGTGACGCAGATGAAGAAAATCAGCGGCTCAAGGATTACACGAAAGAGAAAGAAGAAAAACTGTTCAGAAGTTATCCCGAAGCAAGAAAGGCGGCAAGCGAAGCCAACGCCAAAGCTGACAAGCAGAATACGGCAGTAGAATCAGAGTTGGACCTCAGCAAGATTAAAACGATAAAGGCGAAACAGCTGAATAAAAAAGAACTTCATGCGGAACGTATCGAAAGAGAAAAGAACATTGACGACGTCATTCAAGAAGCTCGTAAAAAAGGAATTGCGCACAATAAAGTTAAAAAACTAAAGAAACAACTTTCCGAGGAACAGATTATAGAAAAAATAGGCGGCTTGGATAAAAAAGGAGGGGCATGCTCTTCACAAGCTTTGGCTTATATCGCTAACAAGTTTGGCTTAGATGCCAAGGATTACAGAGGTGAAAAAAGTCTGGATTTATTTGCGAATCATAACATCATAAACATGTTTACAAAGTCTGGAGGATTTTCGTCAAGAAACTACAATGGATACAAAAATGCCGAAATATTGTTACAGCATGTTGAACCGGGGAAGGAATACTATTTCACGAGTGGAAAACATGCTGTTATAGTCCGAAAAAAGGGAAATAACTTTGAGTATCTAGAATTGCAGGATGAACCTGAGAATAATGGTTTCCAGCAATTGAATGAATCTGCTCTAAGAATAAGATTTGGAACTAGAAAGAGCAAAACAGTCAATGGACAAAAAGATGAATGGGATGATTATCTGATAGATGTCGAAAAACTAAAAAACTCCCCAAAATTTAGGGAGCTAATAGGATTCTTCAACACACAAGGGGAATCATAATGATTGTAAAGCCTACTTCTTTTTACTGAAAAAATTTGCCCAATATGGATTTTCCTTATCAAACAAGGCTTTTTCCTCTTGGGTAAAGTTTTTAGGATAGTCACCAAAAATAAACAGGATTTTTTTCTTATCAAAGGACACAGCTTGAAAACCAAAGAAATCGACATAATCGACCCACCAGATTTTGTCACTCTCTTTGTTTTTGTAAAACTCAATTCTTCTCGTTTCTTTGTCAACCGTGATCATGATTAACCTCGCTCTCTAATATACCATTTTACCCAAGGAATTGCAACCCCATGTCAAATTTTATCAACGCAGACGTAAAAATCGACAAATTCAACGAAATTATCGATATCGCGAAGCGGACGGCGAGCGACCTGAAGCCCGCCATGGCGGCTATCGGCAACCTTGTGGCAAAGAGCGTCAAGCAGAACTTCCGCGAAGGTGGCCGCCCCGTCCGGTGGACCCCGTCGAAAAAGCCCAAGGGAAAGACCCTGATTGGCACCGGGGCATTGATGAAAAGTATCCACTACGAGCTGGACGGCGACGGCAACGCCGTCACCGTAATGACCGGTCCCCAGAAATACGCCCGCATCCACCAGTTCGGCGGTTCCATCCCTGCACATGACATCGTGGCGAAGAACCGCAGGGCGCTCCGTTTCACCGTGGGCGGCACGGTACTCTACCGCAAGAGTGCCCACCACCCGGGCGCAAACATCCCCGCCCGCCCCTACATGCTTCTCCAGGAAGAAGACGAACTCAAAATCAAGGATATCCTGGCAAACAGAATCGTCGATGAAATGAAAAAGAAAGGAGGTCTCAAATGACAAAACCCACACCCAAAACAAACAAGCCCAAACGCGCCTACTACAACGAAATGCCCGTGGAGACAATCAAGATTATCCACGCCATCGTGAAGCGCGAAGAACTCCCGCGTGAAGCCGCCTACGACATCGGCACCGCCGTCAAGTATCAATGCCGCGCAGGACTCAAGCCCGACAACGACTGGAAAGACGACATCCGCAAGGCCGAAAACTATCTGCACCACGCAAGAACCGGCGAATGGATGAAGGAATAAAGTGTATGCTAGAACAGGCTAAGCTGCCCTTTGTTTTCAGGCTTCTTTTCAACCACGTTCATGTACCTGTAGATCGTGCGCTCGCTGACTCCGGTTTCAAACGCAAGCTGGTGCACTGGCTTGTCGAAGTTGTCGCGCATATAGCGGCGCACTGCTGTTGGGTTCATCCTGGCTGGGCAGGCTACATGGTTGCCCGCGAACTTCTTCCAGATACGTTTGGCAATATCGAGCCCGAGGGTGTTTGCCACCCACTTCAGGTCGTCATTCGGAAGGTCGTCGATTGTCAGGGAATCCCAGAAGCTCATTCTGTATCCCAAATATAATCAAAAAACGCGAAAAAAACAACAACATAAAAAGGAAATGAAAAATGAATGGGAAACTTCAATCAAGTATAAACTCTTTATTTGTACTTGACGAATGTCTTGCTCAAACAAAAAAGGATAGAGAAGAACTCTCTATCCTTGGGAAAATCATTTCTAGCATTAGTGATAAACTCGGTGAAGAAATCAAAAGCTCCAAGCGTTTTTGTTTAAGATTCCTTGCCGGATTTCTCGCCTTTTGCGTCTTCGCCAGCATCGGTTTCAGATTCATCCTTTGGAACTAGCTTGTTGTTCATCCGCGCTACAAATACATTGCTTCCACCTTCAACAACATCGCCTAACAATCGACGTATTGAGTCTTGAAGACTTTGTTTATTGGATTTGTTTTCCCAGTCACTTTCGTCAATTACACCCAGTAACTTATTCAAAGGATCTATCACAGGATGTTTACCTATAGCCCCCACAGCTCTCCAGTTGTTGCCAAGTCCCTTGACGATTTCCTTGATAAGGTCTGGATTTGTAGGTTTTTTAATAGTGGGTTCATGAACAACCATATTCATTACCGGTTAAGTTAAAATATATCCTTTTTTCTTGTTAAGTGGTATAC